>JAAYQH010000485.1 GCA_012519365.1 Planctomycetota bacterium
AATTGGCGGGGTTTATCCAGTCGCTGTGTCCGGACAGGCCGCTCAAATTCAAGGCGTGTGTCGATGCGATTCCGCTGGCCGAGCGGGTGGTGGCGCAGCGGGCGGGACTGGGCTTTATCGGGCGCAATCATATGCTGATTCATCCTGAGCTGGGCGGGATGTTTTTTTTGGGGGAGCTGCTGACGAGCCTTCCGCTGAAGCCGGACAAGCCGCTGGAGGGGGATTTTTGCGGGACGTGTCGCCGATGTATTGCCGCTTGTCCGAACGGGGCGCTGGGGGCAGATGGGTCGTTTGACGCGCGGCGGTGTCTGAGTTATTTGACGATAGAGGCCGCCGATGAGATTGATCCGGCCTTGGCGAACCGTTTGAAGGGTTGGCTGTTTGGCTGTGATGAATGTCTGCTGGCTTGTCCGTTTGTCCGGAAGGGGCCGCCGCGGAACTGCTGCGGCCTGGCGTTTCATCCGGAACGGGCGCGTCTTGGGCCGGCGGATGTGCAGCGATGGCAGCAGACGGATTTTGAGGCGTACTGTAAAGGCTCAGCCCTGGAACGCGTCGGGCTGAGCCGTTTGCAGCGGAATGCCCGCCTGTCTCTGGGCGGATAGCGTCTGTTTTAAGGTGTTTGGGGGTCGGGCTGGACATCTATCCGGAGTATTCCGCCGGAAAAGCCGTCCTGAAGCGTCACCTCGATGCGGAAGGCGGTGGTTCGAAGGGGTTCAAATTCGACGCGGTTGTAACGGTCTTTGCTCAGGCCGAAGGGGGTTTTGACGCGAACGTCTTTCCATTGGCCGTCGTCGGTTTTGTATTTCAGCCGCCAGGCGGCGGGGATCCGGCACCGCCCGATGCCGGTGTCGTCGAACCAGTACACGCCCAGAGCGGAAATCGTTCGGGCTCTGTCCAGTTCAAAGGCGATCCATTCTTCCGTTCCCTGACGGGGCCACCAGGTAAAGCGGGGGATGTTGTGGTCGTTGGAGGCGGCCGGTTCGTGGTCGTCGAAGATGTCGGTGCTGTCGCGGTCGTGAATGTGCGAGGCGGACACCCCGGCGACGATGGGTTCTTTCCAGACGTTGGCGTCGGGGGTATTGGCGACGGTCGGAAAGGCGCTGATCCGCAGTCGGGCCGCTCCCATGGGAATGAGGGTGACGGTTTGTTCGGGCTGGTCGGAAAAGGCGGGGCTGTCCTGCAGACGGGCGCACAGGCCGAAGCGATCGAGTTTCCACTGCGGAATCTGCCGGGCCTTGACGGTCATTTCCAGCGGCGCCGATTGGACGGTAAAGGGGAAGTTGTCCGCAGGCCATGGGTTTTTGTGAAGGGTAAAGGACGCGGCCGGATTGTCGGGGTTGAGTACCAGGCCGTAATTCCAGTCGCTGTCGGGGAAAATCTCCACCGCAGGCCATTTGGCGGGATCGACGGTGTCTTGCCATTTGGAATCCCACACGGCGGTTTGGGTGGGGTCGCAGGGCTCATATCGTTCGTCGATTTTGAGCGAGAAGGTCAACGGTCCGTAATCGATGCTGACGCTGTTGTGGTTCTTTGTCCAGGTGCGGGTTTGAATTTGCATTGGCAGGGTATAGGCAACGGTATCGCCGTTTTTCCATTCGCGCTCGATGCGGATGAATCGGCCGGGCTGGGCCTTGAGGGAGACCGGCTGATTGTTGATGCGCACGGCGGCGTTTTGGCACCAGTTCGGCACGCGCAAATAGAGCGGGAAGGTGACGGGGTTGGGGGTGGTTAAGCTCAAGCGTACCTGCTCTTCGAAGGGATAGCGGGTGTCTTCTTTGAGGGTGATGGGGGTGCCGTCGCCGACGCGAAGTGTTACGGTTGCGGCGGTGTAGAGGGCGGCACACAGACCGTTGTCGGACGTGGCCATAAACACGTGATCGGCAAAATAGGGCCAGCCGAAGGAGTGGTTGTGCTGGCAGCAGCGATGGCTCAGGGGGTTCATCAGGAAAAACGGGCCGCTGTTATCGATGCCAGGGTGTTTGTTGCCGCGATCGCTTAGAACCATATTGGGGGCGACAAAGTAGCGCAGTGCCCTGAAATCGGCGGTGGTGGAGGCGGGGTACATATTGAAGGCGACGTGTTCGCAATGGTCGGCCCAGAAGACATCGCCGGTGATGCCGAACAGGATTTCGTCAGAGTGCATTTGCTCGACCAGTCCGCAGGTTTCGGTTGCCTGGCGGGGGTCGTCGTAGCCGGGTCGGCAGTTTTCATCGCCGCCGAACATGCCGCCGGGGACCTGGCCGTAGAGGTCTCGAATGATACGGAAATTGTCATAGGCGGCTTGGAGATGGTCGGGGTTGCGGGTTTGCAGGTAATAGGTCGCCGGTTCGCGGAAACATTCGGCGATATTGACGTTGTGCCAGTTGGGCAGGGTGTCTTTCATCATCCAGTTGGCGGTGTTGCGGTGGATTTTTTCGGCCACCTCCAGCAGCCACGGCTGGCCGGTGCGATTATAGAGCCAGTAAATGCTGTGCAGGTTTTCGCCGCCGCGCATTTTCTGCCAGTAGTCGGTGAGCATCTTGTCGTCGGGGACGGTGGACTGATAGCGGAAATAGCGGCTCATCAACTCCAGGACGCGCGGATCGTCGGTGTATTCATAGTAGGATTGCAGACAGTACAGCATTACCATATTGGCCCAGTAATCCCGTGAGCCGTCGGCAAAGCGATGATCGGGGCCGAAATCGCCGGTGTCGCGCTGGCTGTTCAGGACGGCCTGAATCCAGAAGGCGGCCTCGTCG
>JAAYQH010000486.1 GCA_012519365.1 Planctomycetota bacterium
ATATAATGTCGTTTTTACGTTTTTGGGAGCTGAGAAAACGTGTTAAAAGTCAGCGAGAACCCGCCGATGGCCTGGCCGCACGAAAAGTCAATCGCCGATTTCGTCGGGACGTGGTGGGTCGCCCATACCAAAGCCCGCAATGAAAAGGCCCTGGCCTGGCAGTTGGTCCATAAAGAGGTGCCCTATTTTTTGCCGATGACGTGGAAGGTCTCCCGCAAAAGCGGCCGAACATTGCGTTCCCTGCTGCCGCTGTTTCCGGGATATGTGTTCTTTTGCGGCGGCGACGCTGAACGGCTGGAGGTTCTCAAAACCAATCGCACCGCAGCCCTTATTCCGGTGATTGACCAGAGGCGGCTAATTTGCGAATTGGAGCCGATTCAAACCGTCCTTCGGCTTGGCAAACCCGTCGTGCCGCACGAGTATCTCAAGGTCGGTCAACGCTGTCGGGTGATTGCCGGCCCGCTGATGGGCACCGAGGGCCTGATCGTGCAGACCCCGAGGGTAACCCGTCTGGTGATGCAGGTCGAAATGCTCGGCCAGGCAGCCAGCGTCGAGATTGATATCGATATGGTTGAAAAAATCGACGATTGACGCACTTTTTGCGTGTTTTTTTGGACCGTCCTAACGTTTAGAAGCACAAAAAGCAAAGAATTGCGAGTATCGCTTTTGGCATCCGAGAAGACACCCTCTAAGCGGTGGGATTGTATGCCAAGGCCTGCGAGGACCCAAAACGGATAAATCGCCAAATTATAAAACAGTAAAATCAAGTGAACGGCCCCACACCGTGGGGCGTGAATTTTTATCGGAATCGATAACCGCAAGGTAATTTTAGTGGAGACGCAGCAATGACGCACGTGATCTGGATTATTGGGGCGCTGATATGCGTCTGCGGGCTGGGGGCAGTCCTTAAACCGGAATGGGTCAAACGCTTTGCCGCCTTCGCGGCGGTGGGCAATCGCTGGCGTCCGCTTGCGGCGGTCAAGATCGTCGTCGGGGTGGTGTTTTTGATTCTGGCTACCTCCAGCCGGAGTCCCGAGGCCGTCATTGCCATCGGCATCCTCATGGCCGGCGGCAGCATCCTTGCCCTGACGCTCAAACCTGAAAAAATGCAGGCTGTTATGCACTGGTGGCAGCAGCAACCGCTATGGCTGTATCGGCTGTGGGGAGTCCTTGCGGTGCTGGCCGGGGCATTGGTTATTTATGTCGGCTGGCCGAAATAACCGCGACAAGCCCCCCCTCGCGACAACGGCCGCTTTGTCATTCTTCGCCCCCCGAACGACGTGGCCGTACCCGTCATTCCGAACCCCCGAACGAAGTGAGGGGTGAGGAATCTATTGATTCACTAAAATTCGACCGTTAGCGGGGTGGGGTGGAATCTTGCTTAAATAAACAGGCCCCTCGTCGGCCGTTGGCCTCCTCGGGGTGACGGGTTGGGGAACAGGCTCCTCGGGGTGACAGTGTGGGAAACGGCCCCTTTCGGCCATTTACGCTTATGATTCGCCCTCACAGTTGAGCCCCTCAGGGTGGGCGTGGAGGTCGCGACGAACAGCGACAATACTTGTATCATCGGTCTGACTGGCCAAGCCCACAAACCTCCGCCGATAGGCAAGAATGTTATGCACAAGGTACTCGGCGCACGTAGCCGGCTGGTTTTGCAGCACATCCAGCAACCGCTGGCGTCCCCACATCTGCCCGTCAAAGTTCATCGCATCGATCAAGCCGTCGGTGTACATCAACAGACAATCATTCTGCTCAAACGGCACCGTCTGAGTGTTGTAATGGGTATCAGGAGTAATCCCCAGCACCAAGCCGCCTTCATTCAGATCCATCACCTGGCCGTTTCGCAGCAAAATACCCGGTTCGTGACCGCAGTTACAATACGTCAGCGTATTGGCCTTGGTGTCAATCCGCGCCATAAACAGCGTAATAAATTCGCCGTCCTTGCACTCGTTGCAGGCGACCCGATTGAGTTTATGAACGATCTCTTCCATCGAATGGCGTGCATAGCCGCCGTCGGCATAGGCCCTGGCCGCGCCGCGGAACATACTCATCATAATTGCCGCAGGCACCCCCTTGCCGATCACATCGGCAATCGCCACAACGAGCGTATGGTCATCGACCTGAAGAAAATCGTACATATCACCGCCGATTTCATAGCACGGCTGGTAAACCGCCGCCACATCCAGCCCGCACATACTCGGTGCCTTGGCGGGAATCATCCGGCGCTGAATAATCCCGGCCAAGCGAATCTGCTCGGCCATCTTGGCCCCTTCCAGCGCCTGGTTATAGAGTTGGGCGTTGGTGATGGCGATGGCGCACTGACTGGCGACCAGCCGCGCGATGCGAATAGCGTCGGCATCAAATCGTGCCGGCTCCGGACTATACAGCCGCAACACGCCGATGGGCTTGTCATGAAAGAACATCGCCACCGTCAATTGGCTGATCAGCCCCTCACGAATCGACGCCTCGCGGTATTGCACCCGCGGATCAACGCGCATATCGTCCAATACGACCGCTTTGCCCTCAAAGGCCTCGCGGATCACCGGCTCGTCTTTGGTCACCGGGCCTTTGTTGCGGTACTCTTCGCTGAGCCCATAGGTGCTGCGCATTTTCAGATCGCCGGTCTCTTCATCCAACAGGCGAATCGAGAAGGCTGTCGTGTTCGTGATGCGCACCACCGCCTCGGCCAGCCGGTCGAGCACTTCCTGCAGCTCAAACTTGCCGGCAACCAATGTCGAAATCTGGTAGATTTCTTCTTCCAGATAACTTTGTTTGTCTAATTGCTGTTCCATAATCATATAGTAACCCGCCGCAAAGCGGAAAAATCCCACATTTTAATCGGGTGTTGACACAAACAACCCAAATTGCGGATTATACCTTTTCAAACAAAAAATACCATCTTTTTTAATGTCATATTTACAGACAAGAAAAGACTACATCTCCTTGTTTGGCCCGGCCCAAAGGCCGAATGATACCCCTATTATACGCCGATAAGACCAAGGGGTTTATTAAAAAAACGTTAGTCGGACGCCACTATTACAGGCCCCCCTTTTTCCACAAAACATTGAGAATTGGGAATTTAAATTGTAGAATTAAATTATCGCTTTTAGGGCTAAACACGCATTTGTCAACGGCGCGAATGGGGGCAAATACTTACGCCGGTTTTCTTGTCTATCGGCGGGATTTGTGATAAAATCCCCGCCAAATGGCTAAAAATAACAAAATCCTTATCTTCAGCGTTAGCCAGCTCAACGCCCTAATCAGAGGGGCCGTGCAGAATGCTCTGCCGGGACGCTTGATGCTGCGCGGCCAAATCAGCGACTGGAAGCAATATCCCAGCGGACATTGCTACTTTTCGCTCAAAGATGCCGATTCGCAGATTGCCTGCGTGATGTGGGGCAGCAAGGCACGCAGCCTGAAATTTACCTGTGAAAACGGGATGGAAGTAATCGCAACCGGCTTGGTGGATGTCTATCTGCCGCGGGGTCAATACCAATTTTATGCTGAAAAACTGGAACCGGCCGGCATCGGCTCGCTGCAGCTGGCCTTTGAGCAGATGCGCAAACGGCTCGAGGCCGAGGGGTTGTTTCGTGGGGAGCACAAAAAGCCCATTCCCCCCTATGCGATGCGGATCGGCGTGGTCACAAGCCGTCAGGGAGCGGCGATTAAAGATATTGCCGAGAGTATTTTTCACCGTTGGCCATGTGCCCGGCTGTGGGTTTTTGACACACCGGTCCAGGGTGAAGGCGCCGCCGAAAAGATTGCCGCCGCCATTGACCGCGCCAACCGCCTTCAAAAACAGCTGGGCTTGCAAATCCTGATTGTCGGTCGCGGCGGCGGCTCGATGGAAGACCTCTGGGCATTTAATGAAGAGCGGGTCGCTCGGGCGATTTATGCGTCGCGGATTCCCGTGATCAGCGCCGTCGGCCACGAGGTGGACACAACAATCGCCGATTTGGTGGCCGATGCCCGCGTCTCGACACCAACCCGCGCCGGTGTGATTGCCGTGCCGGACCGACGCGATGTCCTGCATCGGCTCGAGACCGCCGCCGCACGCTTGCAGCGCAGCGCAGCGACGAGTCTTCAGCATAGCCGAATGCGACTGGAGAGGATCACCGCCAGCAGCGTCTTTCGTACGCCTTACGGCCCGCTTCATATCGCCGCCCGGCAATTGGATGAGTCCTGCGACGCCCTGACCGATGCCATGGAGGCCAGGCTCAGCGGCTGGCGGCAACAGGTAGATCGGTTTGCCCGGGCCGTAGCACGCATTGAGCCGGGGCGGTTCATTGCCATTCGGCGGCTGAGTTTGCACGAATTGCAAAGCCGATGCCGACAGGCTATCCTTGCGATCCTCTCGAAAAAGCAGTTGCAATTGACCGCTCAGGACAATAGAGTACAGGCATTAAACCCCCGTTCGGTGCTTAGCCGGGGCTACAGCATTACGCGCGACTGCGGCGGCAAGGTGATCACCCGGCCCGAACAAGTCGCCCTCGGCCAGTCGATTATTACCGAACTGGCCCAAAACAAACGACTTGAAAGTACCATAACCAAAGTAGATTGACAGACGCAATGGCAAAAAAAGAACACCCGAAAAATCCGTTGGAAAATGTGACTTTTGAACAGGCGATTGAAAGGCTCAGCGGCATTGTTCAAAAAATTGAGACCGGTCAGGTTTCGCTGGAAGAAAGCCTGCGCCAGTATGAACAGGGCATGGCGCTGATTGCCCATTGCCGTAGGATTTTGCAGGACGCCGAAAAACGGATTGAGACGATCAATGAAAGTGCCTTGTCCGAGACCGCCCCGGATGTGGACGAACAGGACAATCTCAAAGAGCAGGACAACAGCAATGCGAGGACCGAGGATCAGCACGGCCAGGATGAGGACGATGTTTTCTTTTAGCCGGCGTTAAACTCTCTTTCTTATCGCATCACAAGCGGGCGTGGCGGAATTGGCAGACGCGCCAGATTTAGGTTCTGGTGGGATATCCCGTGGAGGTTCGAGTCCTCTCGCCCGCATTAAAGACGACTCACACAGGCAGTCATCACAGGAAACGGAAGGGAGCGTTGGGTCGGTTTTGAAGTCTGCACCCAAGCGGCTGTTAAAAAGAGAAAGGCAGAACTATGGGGTTTCGTTTTTTTAGACGCGTACGAATTGCCCCCGGCTTGACATTGAATTTCAGCAAGCGGGGGATGTCCTTGTCGGCAGGGCCGCGAGGGACGAAATACACCGTCGGCTCCCGCGGAAGGCGAGCCACAATGGGAATTCCGGGAACCGGGCTTTTCTTCACGCAAAAACTCGACTCCAAAAAACGCAAAAAAAAGCCTTCGTCAACCGCCACGACCTCTAAGACACCGGCCGGCAAAAACAGTGTCACTGCCGACCGGAAGCTGTCTATTAAGGAGAATTCAAACATCCCCCCAGAGGAAAAAAATTTTTATCAAGGGTGCCAATACCTGATGGAGGGACAGTTTGACAGGGCCTATGAGCTTTTCAAAATAACACACGATAATCCAGACGCGGCGTTTTTGGCCGGCCTGCTGGCGTTAAAGAAAGAGGGCTATATTGACGCTCGGTGGTATTTGGAATCCGTGTTGCCCCAGCCCGAGAAACTGGGCCATTATTTTAAGCGGTTGAGGGTACAGCCCACTGTTCAGCTGCCTGTGACCGACACCTTTTGCGCGATTGTCAAGCCGGATATGCGGGGGCTGCTGTTGGCGCTGGTTGAGGTCTATCAACGGTTAAAACAATACAACAAGGCCGTGGAATGCCTAAAACGCTTGCGCCGGTATGAACCGAACGACCCGGTGGTCAAGCTCAGCCTGGCTGAACTGCTGTATGAGTTGAACCCCGCCAACAAAAAAACGCTTCACTATATTATCAACCTGACAGAGGGGATCGACAATGAATCCCCCATCCATACCGCCTTGCTGTTTTATCGGGGCAAGGCCCTGGCCGGATTGGGGCTGCACACGGCCGCCTGCGAGGTACTGACCTCCGCGTTGCGCCGAAAAAAAGACCGCAGCCAAGAGTTGCTGATGGCCATTCGCTACGCACGGGCCCTGGTCTATCAGCAATTGGGAAGCGAAAAGAGATATTGCCAAGAACTGGAAAAACTCTATGCTCAAGACGGCGGCTATGAAGATGTCGGGGAACGTTTGCTGGGAGAGAGGACGCATTGATTTTTTTAGCCAAAACCACTACGATGACAAAAAACAAGATTAGAGCGGTTTAATCTTCCCCAGAAAGGATAGTGTCGATGGCGAAAAAGACAGCGGTGATTATTTGTGCGGCCGGGGCGGGCAGGCGTTTTGGCGGCGATCGAAAAAAGCCGTTTATCGAGATTGGTTCCCGTGCGGCGTTTCTTCGCAGCATCGAATTTTTTGCCGATCGCGACGAGGTCAAGCAGATTCTGCTGGCCATTTCCCCGGAAGATGAAGAACTCGTACGGGTCAAGTGGGGAGCCATGCTGGGCTTTCACGGCGTGACTCTGTGCTTCGGCGGCAAGGAACGCTTTGAAACCGTCGCCAACGCCCTGGCAAAGGTCCACGAGGACATCGCGTTGATCGCCGTGCATGATGCGGTGCGGTGCTGCCTGACCAGACAGTGGGTGGACGCGGTGTTTGACAAGGCCGCCGAGACAG
>JAAYQH010000487.1 GCA_012519365.1 Planctomycetota bacterium
TGGGACACCGTCGAGGCCACGGTTATCGATCCGCAGCAGCAGGGGGGAATCTTTATGTTTACTATCCCTGATCAAGGCCGGATTATACTGGAAGGGCTGACCTTTCAAAATGCCTTCAAAGAGGGAAAACTCAGTCTTTCAGACCTTTTTGACCCGCCGTATTATGAAGAGCCGCACGGGGCGGCGATTTTTGCCGACGGCGGACAGGTGGATGTTCGATTTTGCGTTTTTACCAACTGTCTGGCCGCATTGGGAGGGGCGGTTTATTTCGGCAATACCCAGGCGACGGTCAGTCACTGTATCTTTGTCGGTAACGAAGGCTGGCACGGCGGTGCGCTGATTGCCGATATGGACAGCGAGGTTATGTTGGATCATTGTACCCTGGCGGGCAACTGGGGGAACGTCAACGGCGGTGCCGCAGCCGTCGAATTCGGAAGTACCCTTGCGGTCTCAAAGAGTATTTTCTGGGGCAACGACTTGATTGAGCCGGATAGGCAAGGTACGCAGATATACGCTTCTGATGCCAGCAGCGTCAGCGTCTGGTACACGGTTGTCCAGGACGGCGCCGACGGGATATTTGCCGCCGATCTGAACAGCACGATCCTTTTGGACGAAAGCGTCCTTGAAGCAGATCCCTTGTTTGCTTCATTTGATGCACAGCAGTTGCCGTTCGAGTGGGATGTGCGGCTTTTGAGTATGTTCGGCCGTTGGGATCCGACGGTTCAACAATGGGTGACAGATGCATCTACCAGTCCGTGTATCATCGCCGGTCCGAGCGAGGCTGACTACTCACGTGAGCCGTGGCCGAACGGTCGTCGAGCTAATATTGGCGCTTACGGCAATACCGCCCAGGCCTCAATGTACGGCAACATTGCCGATTTGAACATTGACGGCCGGGTCGATTTGTTCGATGTTGCACAACTTTCGGCGGTATGGATGGATGTGCCTGTGGATTATGAAGATTTTGACCACAGCGGTGTGGTGGATATTGCCGACATCCTCATCCTGGCCGAAAACTGGCTTTGGCAAATATAGAACCAGATAAGGCTGCAGACAGGGCTATGAAGCGTCGGTTTCGCCATTGGCTTCGAGGGACAAGGCGTGTGCGGAGGGGTGTACCGGTCTGAGCCGGGCAGATAAAGCGGCTGCGGCCAAACATGCAATGCCGGCCGGCACAAACGCCCACAGCCAGACCCCCGCATCGCCCATGATGCCGCCGAGAATTGGGCCGATAACCCCGCCTACGCCATAAGCCATATAGACCCAAGGGTAATTCGTGCCGACGTTTTTGTTTCCAAAATAGTCCGCTGTCGCGGCCGGGAACAAGGCAAAATTGCCCCCGAAGTTAAAGCCGATCAGAGCCGCTCCGAGGTAAAGACCGATTTCATAGCTTCCGATGAAATAGAAAAGAATCAGCATGATTCCTTGAGAAGCGCTCATTAGGACAATCGCATTCTTTCGTCCGGTTTTATCCGAAAGTACCCCCCAGACGATTCGGCCGAGTCCGTTGAGCAGGGCATAAAACAGGCCCATTGCTGTTGAGACGATGCTGTTGGCTTCTGCGGGTACAACGCCCTTTGCGGTCAGGGCGTCGATGCCGAAAAGTTGAATGTTTCCGATAACCTCCAATCCGGCCATTCCCCCAGCGGCAAAAGTCAAAAACAAGATCCAAAATTGCGGGGTGCGCATCATTTGCCTTGCGGTTAGCTCCACGTGCCCGGCGTTTTGGACAGGACAGTTCGTCACGGGCTGCCAATTGTCAGGAGGGTTAACCAATACTTGTGCACCTGCAATGACCAGTATGGCAAACAAAAGGCCGTAGAGCTTGAAGACCTCGTTCACAGTCCACCCCATCCCGTAGAGGCCTTCCCAGCCCGGCGTCAAATTTATCGGGCCGAACTCAAAGCCAGTGGTCAATTTGATCCAGATTAACGCGCCAAAACCAAAACCAGCTACGGCAAGGCCCGTAATCATTCTTTTTTATCGGGAAACCACTTAACCAGTGCCACAATGGGACAGACATAGCCCAATCCGATACCCGTACCGCCCAGCAGCCCGATGCCCAAAAGAATTCCCCAAAAACTTGGATTATTGTGGGTTCCTGAAAATCCTGCCAACATATAACCCAGGCCCAAAACAAGGCCTCCGGCAATCGCGACCTTTCGAGGTCCGGTTTTTTTTGCCATTTGCCTGCAATCAACGCCATGACTACTGCAAAAGAAACCAGCCCCGTGGAGAAAATAATTTGTGTTTGTGTTTTGGTTAGTCCGGCCTCGGTCAGCTCTTTCGTAAAAGCCGACCATGCGTAAATAGACCCCAGACAAAGTTGAATTTAAATTCCCCCGATTACCACCTGCCATCGATTCATCACTTTTGTCTGTGTCATGAATAATCCTTTCGTCGGGTAACAGTGCGGCGTCCCAAAAAAGCGATGCGATTATACAGAACAAATGGCATTTATCACGGCAAAAGGGAAAAAAACCAAAAAAGGCAATTTTCTGAGAACGTGGGCTAAAGCGCACAAAAAAAGCCCCCCGAAAGGGGCTTTGGGTATTCAAGTTTCTGTATTACCGGTCAGACTCGTCCGCTTAGCCTCGGCGAAACGAGCCCATCGTGTGCGGTTATGATATTTATCGGGTCCTCATTCATTTTGGCCGTAAATCCAATCTGCGTCGGGAAAGTCATAATCGCACAGCTCATCCGGCCTGAAATAGAGGCCAATTTCGTAATCCGCCGATTCCGGACTATCAGAGCCGTGAATAAGGTTAAACCCGCGGCTGGCACCGAAATCGCCTCGAATGGTGCCCGGTTCGGCCTCGTTGCCGAAGGTCTTGCCCATGAGTTTGCGGGCTATTCCAATCACGCTGTCGGCCTGGAGTACCATAACCAGAACGGGGCAAGAGGACAAATAGCGAACCACCCCTTCAAAAAAAGGTTTTCCTTCATGTACGGCATAATGCTTACGCGCCAGCTGCTCGGGAATTTTCATCATTTTGGCGGCAACAATTTGAAGTCCTTTGTCTTCAAATCGGGTGATGATTCTGCCGATGAGATGCCGCTGCACCGCGTCCGGCTTAATAATAATCAGCGTTCGTTCAATCATAATTTTGGGGACAGATTGGCGTTGATCTTAGCGGACGCGCGGCACAATAAAGATTTCCACCCGGCGGTTGGCGGGATTGCCGCCCTTGTTGGGTCGATTCGGCTCGACGGGGCGGAACTCGCCGTACCCTTTGATTGCCATACGTTCTTGTTCAAGGCCGTATTTGCTAAGATTGTTCAGCACTGAAATTGCGCGGTGGGCTGACAGATGCCAGTTGGTCGGATGAGCCTGACGCGTGGCGGCCCGTCGAATCGGCACATCATCGGTATGCCCGACAATGACCAGATCGAACTCCCGAGCCTCCGGTGTGTTCATAATCTCGGCCAAGGTTTTGAGCGATTCGACGGCGGTAGGCTGGACTTCATCGCTGCCAAGATTGAACAGCAAGTCACTTTTGAATTTCAGCGAGCCGGTGGCCTCGTCAAAGTCGATCATATCACTGGTCTGGGCAAATTCCTGGAGTTTGACATTCAACTCCAACGGGAGGGGGGCCCCGCCTTCAAGCAGTTGCGCCTGCAATTTAGCAATCAGCGCCTTTTTTTCTTCCAGATCCGTCTCAAGAGCGGCGTTCAGGGCTTGGCAAGCTTCCAAATCGGCGCCGGTTTTGCCCTGCAGGGCTTCGATTTGACGTTGCTTTTCCTGAATCGATTGGTTGCATTGTGCCAAAGCCGTTTCCAATTCATTTAAGCGATTCTGCTGAATGCGGTTTTGCGTTTGCAGATCTTCATATTGTTGTTGACTGACGCCGCAACCGCCGGCCACAAGAGTGATTATTGCCAAGCTTAAAATCCATCCGTAAAACCTGCTGCTGGTCATCGCCAAATCCTTTCAAAGTACATCCTGTTTGAGCTATATTAAAAAAACCACCACTGGGTGTATATCGGCAAAATCGTTTTGAAAACTCTTATGAAATCGATACTTAGGCCTTTTTTTTCTGCTTTTTTTCGCGGGGTTTTTGGGGCGATTTGGTTTTTTTCTCGCCTTTGGTTGCGGTCATTGCCCACATTGCCAAGATAATTAATGCCGCCGCACCGGCGATAATCCAAATGAGGCTGATGTTGGCCACGGTGGTTTCAACGAGCATTTTCAGCAGGGACGGCGCGGTATCTTGAATTGCGGCGGTCACGAGGGTACCGGCCAATATCAACAATGCCACGGGAAAGACCATCATTGTCCCATAAATGCCGGATGTTGGGTCCTCTGGCATCACTTGGACCATCAGGGGGCTGCCGGGCATGACCGCACCCGGCATCGGGGTCTCTGCGCTAACCATCTCGGGCATACCGGCGGCTTCCGCTTGGCCGCTCAGTTCTTCGGCTTCGCCGACCAGGCCCGCTTCGTCAGCAATTGGTTCAGCGGCAATGTCGCCGCCCTCAGCACCAGTCGGCAGGATATCATCCAACACCGCTCCCAGGGAGGTATCGTCGGCCTGTAGCGATAAATCCAGCAACCCCGAACCGCTGCCGAAACTCTCAAGGTTGGCATCAGCGTCAAGGCTTTCAATTTCATCGATGTCGCCGGCTTGTGTTTCGGCTTTGGTGTCCTCGGTCAGTTTGTAGGCATCCTCGGTGCCGCTGAGCAGGTTCAGCCCTATGGTTCCGACATTTGTATCGGCACTGGTCAAATCACCCATTTGACTCAGGCCGAAACCCCCTTCGCTTTCTTTCTTGCCCTTTTTTTTGTCTTCTTCGTCCGGTTGGAGGGCGATTTCGCCGCTTTCTTCGACAGCAAGTTCCAGTTCGTTTTCGCCAGAGGTTAAATCCAGCCCCACAATTTCCTCAGCCAGCGCATCGACGTCTTCGACTTTGAATACCGGCTTTCCGGCATCCATATATTGGCGAAGTTTGCCTTCTTTGACCAGGTCCTGGACCTCTTGCTCGGTTTTATTGAGTTTGTCCATGACCTCTTGCATTTTGTAGTAACTTGCAGCCATAATTTTTCCTGTTTTTATGTCGCCGGTTAATAAAGCATTTTTAAGAAACCATTTATAAATACGCTGTTTAGGCGCGACGTGTTTGAACACAATCCAGCACTATCATTATAACGCGCGCGGGGGGGTATGCAAATTTTTTTTGAATTTGCAAAAGGTTTTAAGGCTACCCCTGTACGGGCTGACGGGCTTAACAGGGATTCGGGGATGAGGCAATTCAACGGCTTTCTCAAAACACTTTGGAAATAACATCTTAATATACCAAAAATATCTAAATATAAAGATTGCCCGCTATTTGTTGCCATATAAAATATGATCATTATTACTGCACCGTTTTAATTTCGAACGGGGTTGGTTTTTTTGATTTCAGACTTATTGGGAATAAGGCGACGCAATGGGTCTCTTTTGAGTTGTCTGAACGATGAGAATCGAGTGAAGTGCGATTCATTAAAAAAGTAGAAAAGTATCCGGTATGTATATAAAATAGAAATATTTTCGGGTTAACGCGGCCTTTTATTTGGTCGAAATCAGCACAAGACGAAGCTGAGATAAAGACGTAATAGATCCAAAGTGTGAGCGTTTTGCCCTGAAGATAATGGTTTTATAAAAATGATAAAAACGATCCGATATCAGTTGCCGGGCTTAACGATGGGTCTGGTTCTGATTGTCAGCGGCGCTGCATATTGGCTGACGGCTTGTCTTCTGAATGAAGAGGCCAAGCATCGGTTTGAGCAGGACGCGGCAGTCTGTCTGGTGAACGCCGTCCAATTGTTGGAGCGGTATGAGACCGGCGTTGATATGCTTAAAATCTTTTTTGAATGCAGCGACGAGGTTACCGATGCGGAGTTTCAGGGGTTTGCCGAGGCGGTGTCCAAATTTCAGGAAGGGCTTTCCGCTTTGTACTGGATCCCCCGAGTGTCTTTCGAAGAAAAGGAGGTCTTTGAACACCGCGCAGAACGGCATAACTTTCCCTCATTTCGTATCCGGCGTGCCGCTTTGGCGGGGGATTATATCGGTTCGATAGGCCGGTCGTGCTATCTTCCTCTTTATTATCAAGGGCCGTTTCAGGAAAACACCTCATTTGTCGGGTTTGATTTGTCCGTAGACAAATCGTTTTGCCAGGCTTTCGAGTCGGCGGTTCGAAAAAACGGCATTGTTTCATTGATCGACAAGGCCGTATTTGCAGACGCAGACCAGCCGTGTTTGGTGCTGGTGGCGCCGGTCTATAATCCCGACGGCACATCGCTGGAGAGTCTGCAAGATCGTATTGACAGTCTTCAAGGGTTTGTTGCGGGCGTGTACGATGTATCGTCGGGGTTGGGTCGTGTGATTAAATGCGAGGCGGATTCTATCGCGATTCGTTTGATAGGTGAGGAAGGGATGTCTTTTGACGCTGTAGATGGCCAGGCAAAGCGTTTAACGGCCGGCAAAATGGCGATACGTCGTCAGGTTAAGTGTGGACAAAGCCAGTGGCAACTGCGGGCCGAGCCGCTGACAACGCCTTACGTACGGTATCACGGCAGTCTGGCAAGGCTGCTGCCCGGCGTTGTGACGGCAGGGACGGCATTGTTGCTGTTGTATGTGATGGGCTTGGTTGGCTATCGCAAAAGGACCGAGCAGCTCGTCCGGCAGCGAACGGCGGAACTGACCGCTGAGAAAGAACGCGCCGATAAAATGGCTGAGCAGGCACGTTTGGCGGATCAGGCCAAAAGTGAGTTTTTGGCCAATATGAGCCATGAAATCAGAACGCCGATGAACTCTATTATCGGCTTTGCGGACGTACTGGCCGAAGAAGACCTTACCCCGGAACAACTTGATTATGTCCTGACCATTCGGGACAGCGGACGAACGCTGTTGGCGCTGCTTAATGACATCCTGGATTTCACGAAAATCGAAGCCGGTCGGATGGATATTGAATATGTTGAATGCTGCGTAGGGAATCTGCTCAAACGGATTGAGGCGATGATCCGGCCAATGGCCGAGCAAAAAGGATTAGCATTTGACGTTTTCTTGAGCCGTGATTTGCCCGAGACTATCCGTACCGATCCGGTGCGACTGAAGCAGTGTCTGGTGAACCTGGCCGGAAACGCCGTCAAATTTACTGAAGCCGGCCATGTTTATATCAATGTGTCCCTCGAAGAAGACAACCGGCATTCATGGATACGTTTTGATGTGGAGGATACCGGCGTCGGTATTCCGAAAGAGCGTCAGGCGGCGATTTTTGAGGCGTTTATCCAGGCCGACGGGGCAACCACTCGACGTTTCGGCGGCACGGGGTTGGGACTGACGATCACACGGAAACTGGCAGAGCTGCTCGGCGGGGTTTTGTCGCTGCATAGTCAACCCGGACGCGGCAGTGTTTTTACGTTGCGCATTTCGCCTGGCGTCTCTCTTTGCAAAGACCGAAAAGACGTCTTTCCGGCGGGAGAATAACTTAAACTAAGTTTAGCTAAGATATTAGGTTAGGTTTTTTTGCAAAGGCTTTTGCGGGGCTGAGGCACAAGCAGGTATTCTCTTCAATGCGCACAAAAAAGGAAGGTTAGCCGTGGCGTTCGTTGTAACCTTCCTTTTTTCGGCATGCGTACACGTCTTATTTTTTCTTCTTGGTAGCTTTCTTTGCGACCTTTGTCGTTGTCTTTTTTGCTGTTTTGGTCGCAGCCTTTTTAGTTGCTTTTTTGGTTGCAGTTTTTTTGGCAGTTGCTTTCTTTACCGTTTTCTTTGCCGCGGCTTTCTTTGCCATACGCTTTCACCTCCTTTCAAATCATTCTCTAAATGAGCATTTCTTATAGGTTCATTCCTTATATCATTTTATTATACACAACTATCGTCAAAATCCAGAACAAACCTTCATAAATTTTTTGCTCGCAAGAGATTGACAGCGATTGAACATCGCTTTGACTGTCCTGTTGCACCAGTTGGTTTGACGAAAAGCTTGCTGCTTGCGGAGTGAAGGGAGGGGCAAGTGAAAAATCGAGATTTCCTTCTACAGGCCTTAAGAATTAAAAATATTTAACTCTTTACTTTTTACACGCAGCTGGATTAGGTTATAGACAGCGCAGTTAATCAGGTTTGACTGTGTCAGAGATGATATGGAAACGGCGATAGGATAGGGAAAAATTTTTTGCATTTTTTTCAAAAAAATTCTTGTCAGTTCGTATCGTTCAGTAACAATTCAACAGGTTGCTTAGGAAACGATGAACAATTTGAAACAAAAAATTATTCTTTTCGGCGGGACGTTTGATCCGATTCACAACGGCCATCTGGCGGTGGCGGCGGATGCCTTCGAACGGCTCAGGGCGGATCGTCTGTTTTTTATTCCGGTACGCCGCAGTCCGCACAAAACTCAGCCACCGGCGGCTTCCGGTCAGGACCGGTTGGCGATGATTCGTCTGGCGATAAAAGACCGTGAAGGCTTTGCAGTGAGCGATTGCGAATTACGTCGTCCGGAGCCCAGTTACACGCTGGATACGATTCTGCATTTTCGCGAACGATTTGGGCCGGAGGCGGAGTTGTACTGGCTTGTGGGGGCTGACGCGGTGCAGAGTCTTGAGCGGTGGCATCGCATTGAAGAAATTCTGGAGCAGTGCCGCGTCTGTATTATGCATCGCGGCCGAATGCCCCGCCCGGATTTACGTCGTCTGGTACCGGCACTTGGTGCCGATCGCGTGGCCCAATTGGGAAAAAATATTCTTCCGACACCGTTGGTGGATATCAGCAGCACCGCTATTCGCGCCCGACTGGCTGCCGGACAGCCAGTTCAGGGTCTTGTACCCGAGCCGGTTTTGAAGTATATCCGTCAAAAGGGGCTGTACGGTCTGAAACAATAGCTCGGCTGCGGCGGTAGGTCTGTTTGCTCGGCTGGCCGACGGCTGCGGCCGGTGGATGAGGGCTTGAGTCCTAAATCACGCTCTCGATTCAACGTTCAGGGCTTGCCAAAGGGGGGGGCAGTCGCTATGATGTCCCAAATGCGATTGGTGTGCTATGGAATCAGTTTTCATGAAACGTCGCTGAGTGAGCGTGAGCCGGTGGTATTTACGGCCTCTCAGCAGCGTCAGGTTTTGCGCGCCATAAGCCGCCAACCGCACATTCACGAGGGATTGGCCCTGTGTACCTGCAATCGGACGGAGTTGTATCTGTATGCCGAGGCGGGGGTGGACACCAAAGGCTTTGTCCGCCGGTTAATCGCCGAACTGAACCCCAAGGGTCTGGAGGTTTGGCGGCAGCATCATTACATTTATGAAGGTATTGCCGCTGTTGAGCATCTGTTTCGGGTGGCCGCGGGGCTGGATTCCCAGATGCTCGGTGAAAACCAGATCCTCCGGCAGGTAAAAGATGCCTACTCGGCCTCGATTGAGGAAGGCACGAGTCGATTCTTTCTGCATCGGCTGCTGCATGGCACATTTCGTGCGGCCAAGAGTGTTCGTACCCACACGGATATCAACGCCGGTGCGGTTTCGATCAGCGCTGCGGCGGTGGAGTTGGCCGCCGAGCAGGTCGATCTGGCCGGTGCGTCGGTGGTGCTGGTCGGAGCCGGCGAGAATGCGGCATTGGCCGCAACCCATTTGCTCAAACGCAGCATCGGTCAACTTGATGTCCTTAGCCGCACACTTGAGAGAGCCACAGCATTGTGCGCTCGGCTGCAAACGGGGCGTGCCCATACCCTTGACGCACTGGCGGAACTGGCCGGTCGGGCAGATTTGATTGTTTGTTCCACCGCGTCGGAAAAGCCCCTCTTGACAGCGTCTGATTATGCCTATCTGTTTGGGCAGCGGTCCCGACCGGTGGTGATTATCGATATTGCCGTGCCGCGGGATGTTGAGCCGGAATTGGCGCAAGTTGCCCAGGTCAAGCTGTATAATATAGAAGACCTTGACCGGCAGGTCAAAACCAATCTTCAGCGGCGCAGCGAATATATTCCCGAGGCCGAACGCATCATAGCCGATCATGTGGAGCGGTATAGTCAGTGGCTGGAGAGTTTGAATATCAAGGATGTCATCAGCGAACTGGTGCATACCTATCGAGCTCTGGCTGAGTCGGAAGTCCAGCGTTACGCTGGACAGTTTGACCCGGCCCAGCGTCAGGTGCTGGAGCGGTTTGCCGTTTCGCTGGTCAAAAAAGTACTGCATGGGCCGATTCACTACCTCAAACAGTCGGCACAGGATGAGATGGTCTGGGATCAGCTTCAGGCCGCCGAATTGATTCGCAAGATGTTGCTGGAGACCAAGCGAAAGGGGCAACCATGAGCCGTCGCGTGGTGCGCATCGCGACTCGTGGGTCGGCGCTGGCGCTGGCTCAGAGCCGGCTTGTGGCTGAACGGCTCGTCGCGGCCCATCCGGAAATCGAGATAGAGGTGCTTAGCGTCCAGACTCGCGGCGACCAGCAACGGCACTCGCCGTTGTGGAAGCTGGAAGGCTATGGTTTTTTTACCACGCAGGTAGAGGCGACGCTGTTGGAAGGGCGTGCGGATGCGGCGGTGCACAGTTTTAAGGATATGCCCACGCGGACCGATCCGCGTTTGACGATAGCGGCGATTTTTGAACGGCGGTATCCGCAGGATGCGGCAGCGGCGGTGGAGGGGGTTCATTGCCTGGAAGAGTTGGCCGCAGGGGCGCGGATAGGAACAAGCAGCCCGCGTCGGATAGCCCAGATAAAGGCGTTACGGCCGGATGTGGAGGTCCGGCCTTTACGGGGCAATGTGCAGACCCGTTTGGAGGCGGTTGACAGCGGCGCCTTGGAGGCTGTGATTGTCGCGCGGGCGGGACTGGAGCGGCTTGGATTGGCCGAGCGGATGGCGTTTTGTTTTGATCCGACGGTGTTTCTTCCTGCCCCGGCCCAGGGGGCTTTGGCCATTCAGACGCGCTCAGATGATGCACAAATGCGCCGTCTTGCTGCGTGTTTGCATGACCCGCCGACGGCGATTGCCGTTCAAGCCGAAAGGGCGGTGCTGGCGGCGTTGCATCCGGGCTGTCACGCTCCGGTGGGTGTGTATGCGCAACTGGTTGGTGAGGCGATTGAGATAACGGCCTTTGCCGCAGCACTGGAGGGTACACCTTGTGTGCGACGGCATGTCCGCGGCCCTCAAAATCAGGCCCAAACACTGGCAATTGAATTGGTCGAACAGTTGCGAAACGCCGGCGTCGAGGCGATTATCAACCCCTTTCAGGAGCGACAATGACAACAGGCAGGGTTTATCTGGTCGGTGCAGGGCCGGGAGATACCGGCTTGATTACGGTTAAAGGGCTGGACCTGCTCGGGCGGGCAGACTGCGTGATTTATGATGGGCTGGCCAACGCGGCGCTGCTGGAGCATGTCCGGCCGGAGGCCGAGGTGATCAACGTCCAGAAACGTACCGGCGACCATCCGATCAAGCAGCCCGCAATCAACGCCCTGTTGGTTGAGAAGGCCAAAGAAGGCAAGTGCGTCGTTCGGCTCAAGGGCGGCGATCCGTGTTTGTTTGGTCGAGCTGCAGAAGAAGTGCGGGCATGTGCGGCAGCGGGGGTGCGGTTTGAGATTGTTCCGGGCGTAACGTCGGGCCAGGCGGCGGCCGGTTATGCGGGTATTTTTTTGACTGATCGTGACAGGGCCTCGGCGGTGGCTTTTGTTACCGGCCGTGAGGCTGAGGGCAAAACCGACAGCGAACTGGATTGGGCTGCATTGGCGGCGTTTTGCGGCACATTGGTATTTTATATGGCGATGGGCGCGCTTAGGCAGATTGCCCGCCGGTTGATTGAGCGGGGCAAAGATCCGCAAACGCCCGTTGCTGTTGTTTATCAGGCCACGCTGCCGCAGCAGCGTCGGGTCGAAGGGTCGCTGGCGGATATTGCCGAGCGATGTCAGGCGGCGCAGGTAGGGGCACCGTCGATTGTGATCATCGGACCTGTCGCCCAAAGCGACCCGGCGGCCGATTGGTTTATGACACAGCCGCTGTTCGGCAAGCGGGTACTGATGACGCGCGACAGGGAGGGCAATCGCAAATTGGCGTGCCTGTTGAGGGCGGTTGGCGCCGAGCCGCTTGCCTTTGACGGCATTGAGGTGGTAAACCTGGCCGATACGCCCGCCGTGCGGCAAACGCTGGCCGAGGTGGGGTCGTTTGATTGGGTGATTTTTACCAGTGCCAACGGCGTCTCTGCGGCCTTCGAAGGGCTGGCGGCTATAGGGCGAGACGCTCGGGCGTTTGGGCCGGCGCGCGTGGCATGTATCGGAGAACAAACCGCCAAACGTTTGCGATTGTACGGTATTACAGCCGATTTTGTTCCCTCGGCGTTTACCTCGTATGTTATGGCCGAGGAATTGGCGAAACTGGAAGCCCTGGCCGGAAGAAAAATTCTGCTGCTGCGGTCTGCCATCGCACCGAAGGATTTTCCTGAGCACCTGACCCGACACGGTGCGCAGATTACCGATACAGCGGTTTATACGGTGCGTGTCAAACAGCCCGATCCGCGGCAGGTCGAAACGATTGCACAGGATCTGGCCGCTGATCGCATGGACTGGATCACCTTTACCAGCAGTTCCACGGTGAGAGCCTTTCTGGAAGTGATTTCACTGGAGACGATCAAACGCAGCGGCGTCAAGATCGCCTCCATTGGGCCGGCCACGTCGGTTTACCTGAATAGCATCGGTCTTGCCCCGACCGTCGAGGCGCGTGTGCATACTATTGAAGGGATGGTCAAAGCAATGGAGGATAGTTCAAAATCCTAAATCTTAAATCCTGACTACTATTGACTTTTGAATAATTAAACGAACGACTCATATTTTTAGCTTTGCACAGTGAAAAAACGAACGAAGCAAATGCTGTTGCCCCGACTGGACATGAAGACTCTCTTCGACGGTGTCTGCCAA
>JAAYQH010000488.1 GCA_012519365.1 Planctomycetota bacterium
CTGCTGGAAGAGGCCAAGCAATTACAGCCCACTATTGTCATCTTTGCGATGTTTTTCGGAAATGACTTAGTGGACGCGTTCAAAGCGGTTTATTACAATCATCTATATCCTGAATTCAAAGACCCTGCCTTGCAAAATGCGATTCAATGCATGGAACAAACCGCCCATCTTTTGGAAGAAATCCGAAAAATTACGTGGAAAATGTGGCAAAAAGATTCTGAATCTGTCCAAAAGAACAATTCCTTTCCCGAATCCGGCCGAAAAAACTCTTTTTTAGCAACAGTCAAAAAAGCAAAACTTTTGCGTTTGTTTTTTGCCGTTGAGCGCTATCTCAATCATATCTATCAAAATTCACCAGAACGTCGGTTCTTTGCGATCAAGAACGGACAGGTAAAATATCCTGAAATTTTTGAGATCTTCGAGGTTGATCAATACAAGACGGTATTCACTCCGGAATACCGTTTCATTGCCATGAATTTGGATGACCCACGAATTGCTGAGGGGCTTTCAATTTCTCTCAAAGCACTGGATCAGATGAAAAAACAGGCCGATGCGAATCACTTCGAGTTGCTGGTGCTGCTGATTCCGACAAAAGAAAGAGTTTTTTCAGCTGTGCTGGATCATTATAATTTAGACCCGTCCGAGTCGATGCAATGGCTGCTGGAGCAGGAAAGCCGATTGAATGAGCAGGTTCAGACCTTTTTAAGTCAGCATAACATTCCTTTTTTAGATGCAGAGCCGGCACTAAAAAGGATTTTAATGGAGGGGAAACAGCCGTATTTTGTGGATGCCGACGGCCATTTGAACGCCATCGGACACCATGCCATCGCCCGCCAGGTTCACGAGTTTCTTTTGGCAACGGAAAAGCGTCGTCTCCGGAAAACCCCTGAAATGTAAATAAGGCCCACAGGGGGCTGTCTCTTGCGGTTTAGTACTCACTATAAGCGGTACCGGTCGCATCGACACCGGGCGTGTTGAGTCGGATTTCGGCCTTTTCAGGGTTGTAAAGCCAGCCGATTGTTCCGGCGGTGGTATCGGGGGTCATCACAGTGACCATTTTTATGCCATTTTGGCCGTTCAAGGGATTGGCGGGGATCCGATCTAAATAGGGACCGTAAGGGTGCGAACCGGTGGGCGTTTTGGAGGACAAGGCTATGCCATTGGCGTTTGAAATGCCTGTTAATTGCAACACCAAGGTTGCCGACGGCACGGTCGTCACGGAGTTGCCCATGTGATAATAGCCGGGGGCAAGGCCGTTGTGCTGGATTTTATACAGCTCAATTTGTGTGCGAATGATTCTCAGATTCTCTTTGGCGGCCGACTCACGGGCCTGCCGCTGGTGGTTTTGGAAGTGGGGAAGGACAATCGCCGCCAGGATTCCCAAAATGGAAACCACAATCATCAACTCGACCAATGTAAAGGCGCGTTTCAGCATCAAATTAGTCCTATTTGCATACCGGAGATATGTCGCTGCTGCAGCGATGTCGTTTGTTTCGGTATTTCACCGTTTGAACTTAAGCAGGTGTGTACTTTTTTACTTACTTCTTGGGCCTTAAAAAAACTGAAAGCAAAAAGCCAGACCTTGTTTATCTTGTTCTTGATGTAGTTGACGTTTTTGAATAAATTTGCGCGAAGAAAAAGGTTGAAAATCTCTCTTTGTCGGTTATACTATGCCGTTTACAAACGAGTGGAAAAATCGTGAAAGGGGCATGTGGCCCCAACTCAAGTAAGGTGAAAGGATAATAAGGACAGATGATTACCAAAGAAAAAAAGACAAAAGTGATTGAGGAATACCGAACCGCCCCCGGCGACACCGGTTCGCCAGAGGTTCAGGTCGCCATTCTCAGTAGCCGTATTAACGAGCTGACCGAACATCTGAAAACACACCCCAAAGACCATTCGTCCCGGCGGGGGTTGCTCAAAATGATCGGCAATCGGTCTGCGTTGCTCAAATATGTCAAGGCCAAAGATATCAACCGCTATCGTACGATCATTTCCCGATTGGGGTTGCGTAAGTAGCGTCTGATCGATTTAGTTGCCCTTTGTCAGCCGCAGGGCCAAACGGATAGATAGGAGAAGTTTTTTCAAAGAAGATGTTATAGATACAGATGAATTGATACCAGACGCCTGCCTATTTGCCCCACTGCCCTGTGATGATGCACCGTTAATGTTTTAATTTAGGAAAGCCAAGTCTTATGTTTACAATACATCGAGTCGAAAAAGAAATCGGCGGCAAAACCATCAGTCTTGAGACCGGTCGGATTGCCCGCCAGGCGCACGGCGCCGTCGTGGCCCAAATGGGTCAAACCATGGTGTTGGCCGCGGTGGTGACCGCTCCGCCAAAAACCGAAGAAATTGATTATTTTCCGCTGAGCGTTGATTATCGAGAAAAATACAGCGCCGCCGGCAAGTTCCCCGGCGGTTTCATCAAGCGAGAAGGACGTCCTTCCACCAAAGAAACCCTCACCAGCCGGCTGATTGACCGACCGATTCGGCCGCTGTTTCCCGACGGCTATTTTCAAGAGGTGCAGATTACGGCCACCGTCATCAGTGCCGATCAGGATTATGACCCCGATGTGCTGGCGATGATTGCATCCAGCGCCGCGCTGAGCATCAGCAAAATTCCGTTTCTTGGCCCGCTGGGTGCCTGTCGTGTCAGTCGAGTTAATGGGCAATTTGTCGTGTTCCCCACGTACAAAGAGCGCGAGCAAGGCGATTTCAATCTGGTACTGGGCGGCAAGCGCGAAGCGATCAATATGATCGAGGTGGACGCCAAAGAAGTTCCCGAAGAGGTTGTTGCCCAAGCCGTGCAGGTCGGCCATGAACACGTCAAGCAAGTCTGTGATCTCATCGATGAGCTCACGGCCCAGTGCAAACCGGAAAAAGAATCCCCGATTTTTGCGCTGGATGAGACCTTATCGCGGCAGATTGAACAGGAAACCTTTGATGCGTATTACCAGGCCTGTCAGATTCATCTAAAGGCCGAGCGAAACGCCGCGGTCAACGCTGTGATGGAACAGGCTGAGCAAAAGTACCTTGCCGGTGAGTCGCCGGCTTGCACACCGACCGAGTTGAAACGCATCCTCCATAACGTCCAATGGAAAGCGGTACGCAAACTGCTGCTCGAAGGCAAACGTCCCGATGGACGCGGTTATGATCAGTTGCGTCCCATTGCCTGTGAGGTGGGGCTGCTGCCGCGCTCGCACGGCTCGGCCCTGTTTACACGCGGTGAAACCCAGGCGCTGGTCTCCTGTACGCTGGGTACCGGGCGCGATGAACAGATCATTGACGGCCTGCTTGAAGAATTCGGCCAAAGTTTCATGCTCCATTATACCTTCCCGTCGTTTTCCGTTGCCGAAGTTCGTCCGTTCCGCGGCCCGGGCCGTCGCGAAATCGGCCACGGTGCACTGGCGGAAAAGGCCCTTGAGCAGGTTCGCCCGGCTGCAGAGGATTTCCCCTATACCATTAAGATCGCCTCGGACATTACCGAGTCCAACGGATCCAGTTCCATGGCCTCTGTCTGTGGTGGGTGTCTGGCGCTGATGGATGCGGGTGTGCCGATTCTCCGACCGGTGGCGGGCATTTCCATCGGGCTGGTTACCGACGGCGATCGCTATGAATTGCTGACCGATATTCTCGGCGACGAGGATCATTACGGCGATATGGATTTCAAAGTCGCCGGCACCGAGAAAGGCATCACGGCCATTCAATTGGACATCAAGGCCTCCGGGCTGCCGCATCACATTATGAAAGCGGCGCTGGAACGGGCACATCAGGCGCGTCTGAAGATTCTCGATATTATGAAAAAGACTATCGACAAACCGCGCCCAACGCTGAGCGAATACGCACCAAAGATTATTACGATCAAAATTGATCCGGAGTTTATCGGCAAGGTTATCGGGCCGTCGGGCAAAACCATTCGC
>JAAYQH010000489.1 GCA_012519365.1 Planctomycetota bacterium
CGATACATACCCCGTCTCCGTGTTTTTAAGGTTACCTTATGGACAATCCAGGCTGTTGCAATCCAGCCATTCAGAAGCCAGAATCATAAAATCCAGCAGCGTCACCCTGCAGTCGTTGTTTAAGTCAGACAAGATGGGCTCATAGCCGGGGGCATTTTGAGCTGCGTCGCACGCATCGATACCGACATAGATCTGAACGCTGTCAGCAGCGGAAAGCTGACCATCATCGGCCTCGAGCTGGAAGACATAGGTGCCGACCGCGGGTAATTCGACGGTGGTCTCCAATGTGTCGTTCGGAACAATTATTACATCAACTGGACCGCTCAGCTGTGTCCATTTGTAGGTCATCGCTGCAGGCGGGTCCGGCAAACCGTCATCAGTGGCCTCGCCGCTGAGGGTTACGACGGCATTTCCGCTATACGGTGCCGAATCCGGTGTGTAGGTCAACGTCAGCAATGGCCGATTATCAGGGTCGGTATTTTCTTTGGTGCCGATGCCGTAGCCTTTGTCGTTGGTCGCCGGGCAAACCAAAATGAATGTCGCCAGCCCATTATCGTCGATCCGACTCTTGAGGAAGTTGGCCAACGCTTCGCCGGAAACGATAATCTTGGTTCCGACGCCGCCGTCCCCGTCGATCGTTTCGGTGATGCCTTCAACTGAATCATCAAGATTGGTCAGTCGTCCGCTTTCCAGATCCAGCGGGAACGTCCACTCCGCACCGGCATTGTCGGGAATGAGTCCGGCCTCGCTCCAGTTCTGCGGCGTATTCCCTTCGACATTGTTTAATCCATACAGTGCAAAACGGTCATTGTTGACGACGTCATTTCGAGAGGCGCCGCCGACCTTAGTCAGGGTCAAGGTGACATTTTCGAGCGTCCCCGGTCCCATCGCCGCAAGCGCTGACAGATCAAATCGCACATAGCCTGCGAAAGCCCAGGTCGAAGCCCCGCGAATGTCCATATATTCCAGGCCGCCGCGGGGTGTGGCATCGCGCAGATAGGTATCGGCATCGCTGGTGGTCGACACCACTGCCTTGTTCAGCCAGACATATTGGTCATCGCCGGCATCGACAACCGGTGGAGCATTGAACGTATTGAACGACCAAAGAAAACCGGGTACGACCCGATCGGGAAACGAACTGTCATAGATATTGACCACCCAGTAATAGGTCTTGAATTGCTCCAACGGCGGCAAGGCCACAGAGTTTCCGGTCAGGCCGGCCGCCAAAAGCTCCAGTCCATAATTGGGCAGCGCCAAGTTCGGTTCGGTTGAGCCAAAGTACACATCGCACGTAATAGTTTCTCCGGGATTGTTGGGTTCCGGGTTGGTCCAGGCCAACACGTCCAGACTGGGAGGAACCGTCGAATAGGGAGCAGGAACAGGATCATAGGCGCGTGCCACAATATCATTCGAGTCCGGCAGAACCAGCGTCGGGGCCATATACGTATCGTGTTCTTTGGTGGCAATCTCGGTTTCATCGTCGCCGCCAATCATCAACAGCGTAATCAAGCCGTTTGTATCGGTCGCAATAAAACCGGCCAGATCCAAATCGGCGGGATTGGACGTCAAAATCACCGGAGCCGCCTCGCTGGAAGTTTGAAATGTCCCCACCGAAACCGTTCGTGTCTCGTCGCGTACCCATTGTCCCGCCGCGGCCGGCAAAAGCCCCGGTGCGGTATTGAAGGTAATCCCGCCAGTGCCGC
>JAAYQH010000490.1 GCA_012519365.1 Planctomycetota bacterium
ACGCCGATACCATGTCGGGCGGAGGGGGTGTTGTGCCATCAAAACCGAACAAAAACGCTGTCGGTTCGAGCGTTCCGAGGGGTACGGCAAGCGCGCCCCAAGCCTGGCTATTTGGCGCATAAGCGAGAATGGTAGAGTCGTTCTGTACCATAGCGCCCAGCAGAAGCTGTCGTTGGTGCGACACGCCGGAAAGGGCGACTATATCCAGGCCTTCAAAAGCCGTTTTCTGCACGGCCTGCTCCAATTGCGCAACGGGGATGTCAAAAACCTTCGCCAATGCGTTACGCTGCCTGTCGGCATCGATCAGCAGCAGTTTTTTCCCCTGTTGAACCAATTCGATGGCCGTGTTGACAAATACCGTAACCGGCAAATCGCGCACATTGGCCGCCGCAAACAAGATCGCCCTTGATGTTCCCGCCTCGGATATAAGGCTGGCCAGTTGGTGATAATAGTCGTGCGCATCGTTTGTGTTAAAGGCCGGAGTTTCAATCGGAATTGAATTCAGCTGGGGTTCAAATTCGGCCAGTTGCTCATGCGTCGCCTCTTTGTTGTGTGAGCTTGAAACAACGGTGAAATCCGGATTTAACAGTTCGACCTCTTCGCCTCGGCCGGTCGTTTTATCAATAAGGGTAAAAACCCGCCTGCTGTCGGCTTTGTCTTCAGGAACCGACCGAAGCGTCAGAGAATCTTTGCCAGCAAGATAGGCAGCCGCCAATGCCGAAAACGCTGCCGGCAGCAGACTGAATATCCCCAACCCGACCGCTGAGGCCGCTGCTTTGGCCAGCTGTTCCGTGCCGGAGCCGACGTTAGATAACGCACCCATAAACGGCCCCACCAGGCAAACCAGCATGGCCGCAATCTCAATGGACCCTTCGGTTCGCATCAGGTGTGAGGCTGTGGACAATTGAGCAAACAGGCGGGACTCATCGCCGATCTTATCGGCCAGCGTTTGCGCTTGCTCAGCGGAGATAATGCCCGCGGCTAAATCTGTTTTGATACCGACACATTTCAACGGCCCGATATGCATTACATAGCGTTTCCCAGCGGCGGCAATTTTTTGACAAGCAGCAAATAGCACGCCTACCAGCACGACCGCTGCCGCCAATCCTGCCAGTGCCGCTGCCAGGGGCCACATCAGCGTTACGGCCTTACCGACCGCCGGTATCAGCAGACCACAGGATCGGTTCTGAAGCAGCTTTGCCCCTGTCGAGCCGACCAATGCAATCCGCAGCAGAGCCGGCACAATCAATAGCATCGCAAACCCCTTGAGATCGGCAGTACTGCCCGCGGCCGGGAAGATCGTTGCCGCCGCAATTGTCAGGCTCAACACACACACCCACAGGATATCCAGGACAATATCAGGAATCGGAACAAGCATTCCTGCCAGCAGCGCAACCGCTGCAGCGGAAAAGGCTATTTCCCGACGGTTCCAGACGGGTGTGTTGCGGCCGTCTTCAAAAGTATCCAAATTCTCAATACGCCTCATTATGGTCTATCGGTCATCAGGACATTGATAAGGCAGTTGCCCCTTAGCCATGGGGATAAACCGCTCGACGGTATATCGTAGCAAATAACCTCACTGTGGGGAATTGTTTTTATTGGCCGGACGTCTCGCTGTGCAGGTTTTATTGACTTTTGAATAATTAAACGAACGACTCATATTTTTAGCT
>JAAYQH010000491.1 GCA_012519365.1 Planctomycetota bacterium
AATCCACGCCCCCGGACAGCCCGCAAATGACCGTTGCCGTGCCGACCTGCCGACGCACCTTGTCGATGGTTTCTTCGACAAAATCGCTCATCTGCCAATCGCCGGTACAGCCGCAAATATCATAGAGAAAATTTTTCAGGATTTCCGCCCCCCGCGGCGTATGCGTTACTTCCGGATGAAACTGCACGCCATAAAACCTGCCTGATTTATGCCGTACCGCCGCGATCGGGCAGGTTTTCGTGGCCGCCAGCGATTCAAACGCCTCGGTTAACTGATTGACTTGATCGCCGTGGCTCATCCACACGGTGGTATGCTCGCTCAGGCCGGCGAATAAATCCGACCGATCGGTGATAGTCAACTCCGTGCGGCCGTACTCACGACTGTGAGCCGGGGCGACATCGGCGCCAAGAATCTTGCAGCCGATTTGCATTCCGTAACAGATTCCAAGTACCGGCACACCCAATTCGAAAATCCGCCGGTCACACGTCGGGGCACCCGATGCGGTCACGCTGGCCGGCCCGCCCGACAAGATAATGCCCTTAACCCCGATTTGGGCCAAGGTCTCAATCTTGACCGTTGGCTGATAAATCTGGGAATAGACCTTGTGCTCGCGCACCCGCCGAGCAATCAATTGGCCGTACTGACTGCCAAAATCAATAATAGCAACTACTTCTCGCGACATACTACCTCTCAATCTCAATCTCAATCTATAGGCTCAACAGGCCATCTGCCAACTCTAAAAGCACCCTCTTTAGCGATTGACGCCATCGCCGCTGTTGTGCCGACATCCCTATACAAAACCCGGGCGCAACATCAGCGATATTGAATAACCATCACGTCGTCAAAATGGTACCATAAAACCCTGAAAAATCCTATCGCCCTTTGGCCGGTTTTGCAACATTTCTCACCGGAAAATGCGAGGTAAACCCGACCGCGTCCCGATTTGTTGCAAGCGATGGAAAGTTTATTGAAGCAAACCCTCCAAAACAGCCGAAATTTAATAGGAAACCAACCAACGGACAGCGCCAATTAATCGTAAGTTAGTGTATGGCCTTTTTTCAAGGGTGTCCTATGCGTATAATCGAGCAGTTCAACGCCCATCATATTGAGCAGTGCCTGGCCGGCATTGTTCAAGGCGCCCCAACCGGCACGCTAAGTTTTACCACCGATGGAACATGGCACCTCTTCGAGATTGTACTTGCCGAACTTGGCCCGGACACGCTCCTGGTGGATATCGCAGCAGAGGCACAAAGAGGAAATATTCTGAAAAAAGACCAACCGGTCGGTATTTGCCTGCACTGTGACCATTGTCGATACCTCTTCGAAAGCGTCATTCTTGAGCCGCCCTCACCGAAGGCTCCCTCCCGCATTCGCCTTGACAGGCCCGATAAAATCGAAAGGATACAGCAACGCGTCTATGAACGCCATGCAATCCCGGCCAATCTCAACATTCGCACTCTCTTTTGGCATCGGGGTTACCTGCACGAAACACTCAACAGCCCCACAGAAGCATGCTGGCAGGGCAAATTGGAGAATATCTCCGCCAGAGGCGCGATGATTCGCGTTGCCCTCGAACTGCGAGAATGTTTTTGCATCGGCCAGATCCTCGGCCTCCAATTCACCCCGCTGCCCTACCACAAGCCCCTGCTGTTTGAGGCCGGGGTGCGCCATCTGCAACCCTCACCCGATGAAACGGCCTTCTTTATCGGGGTCGAGTTTCTCGGTCTCGAAGCCGGCTGCGAAGGTCGCGAAATGCTGCATCGTCTGCTCGAGGTCATCGCCGCCTATGAAAAAATGAACACCTAACACGCCCTGCTCTCTTAACACCAGGCGTTTTCAGCACAGATAACGCGGTTTCACACAAATCCCATTACGGACAATAATCCCGTTGGGCCGGATGGGCAGCCAAAAATTCCACCAGCAATTTGATCGTGTTCTCCACATCGTCCAGCGAAATCACCTCAACCGGTGTATGCATATAGCGGTTGGGAACGCTGATAAGGGCGGTGGCCGCCCCGCCGCGGCTCAATTGCATCGCGTTGGCGTCCGTGCCGGTGCCGCGTGGTTCGGCGGTCACCTGATAGGGAATCTTCGTTTGCCTGGCAACCTTAAACAGCAAATCCTCCATAACAGGATTGATATTCGGCCCGCGGTGCAAAATAGGCCCTTTGCCCAATTTGACCTCGCCAATCGACTTGGGGTCTGTGTCCGGATGGTCGCTGGCAAAGCCAACATCAATCGCAATACCCGCGTGCGGATGAACGTGATAGGCCGAGGTAATCGCTCCGCGAAGGCCCACCTCTTCTTGCACGGTGGCAACCCCCGCCACCGAAATATTCAACGTTTTTTTCGACAGGGCCTTGAGCACTTCGGCCACAATAAATGCCCCTATCTTGTCATCGGTCGCACGGGAGACAACCTTGTGGCCGTTAAGCCGACGATACGGCACATCCACTACCATCGGATCGCCGATGGCAACGCGTTTTAAGGCGTCTTTTTTGTCGTCGGCGCCGATATCCACCCAGATATTTTCCATCTCGACCGTTTTTTTGCGTTCGTCCGGCTTCATCTGATGAATTGCCTTGCGTCCGATAACGCCAAACACGTCGCTTTTTTTGGTCATAATCTTAACCCGCTGGCCAATCAGCAAAGATGGATCCATCCCCCCAATCTGGGCGGTATAAATAAACCCCTTGTCATCAATGTGAGTGATGATCAGGCCAATCTCGTCAATATGCCCGGCCAGCATAAACTTAAATTCCGCCTCCGGATTCAGCACGGCAATCGTGTTGCCATGCACATCGGGAATCAACTGATCGACGCTGCCTTTGACGTACTCTCTCCAACACGCCGCGGCCGGCTGCTCAAAACCCGACGGACTGGGCGATTCCAGCAACGCCTTCAAAAACGCTTCAGAAGTTTGATTCATCGTACAATCTTTCCTTAAAAAGTAAGTCTATCATGGCATACGTGCGTATCATACACCATACAGACGCAACAATCAGCCAAAAAAACTCCCCCCTGCCCTACTCTCTACTCCACACAGACCACCAACCCCACCGCATTCTTGGTCTTTTCAATCGCCGCCGGCCTGTCCAGTTTGACGGGTTTTTGCAATCGTTCCGACACGCCCGGCAAGGATTCCAGCAGCGGCAGGACAAACGAGCTTTTCAGCGCATAGTTAACATTCTGCGGCAGTGAGCCGGTCGCCAGCAGCGTTCCAATCGCATCCAGACGGCTGACGACAATCCCAACCACATTGCCGGACGCATCCAGCAGCGGCCCGCCGGAGTTGCCCGGCTGGACCGGCACAGAAATCTGGAAAAACTTCGGATCGCCTCCGATACCGGAAAGCGAACTGATCGACCCATCGGTAAATTTCGCTTCGGCCCCCTGCAACTGCACCTGCGGAAACCCCAGCGTAAAGACCGCATCGCCCGTCCTGACCGGCCCGCTCAGAACAACTGACAAACTCCCGACTTAACCGCTGCGCTTCAGCAATTTGAGCAGACGTCATTATTATGCGCAGCTGATCACGATTATTGGAAACCATTTCATCGCCTTATGCCGCCGCAAGGTTAAGCCATTTGTACGCCTGCACATAATCTTGCGGCACGCCTCGGCCATTAGCATACATCAAGCCCAGCCTG
>JAAYQH010000492.1 GCA_012519365.1 Planctomycetota bacterium
ACACTCGGGGCAGCCAATAACGCCAGCGCCACAAAGAACAGCATTGTCTTTTTCATCACGTTCTCCCATTCTAAAATAATGTATCAGTTGAGACATCGAGCCCGACATCGAGCCCGAATTGTTCAATGGTAACCCTCTTTATGGGCATATCAGATGGATAAACCATCCCCCATAACTGTGGAGAGACATTGCGCACAGACAGGCGCGCAGACGGAAAGCTCCTTTTTCCGGTGATGACTTTTCACACCACTACTCTCCAAAGAAAGCACTATAGCAAAAACTAAACAGCCTGTCAAGCGATCGCGGCTTTATTATTCAAAAGCCCGATAACACCCCAATAAAAAAGCCCGAAACAATGTTTCGGGCTTCACGTCTGTCGTTTATTTTTGGATTATTCTATCGGCCAATTATCCGTTCGGAACGAGGAAGCAGGCAGCCCCTCGGCGTTGAACAGGTTCGGCTGGGCCCAGTTGCGAAAGGCGTATCGCACCGCAACGGGGTTGGGAACCTGCGGGCTGGAGACCAGCACGGCATTGTCGCTTTGGATCTCCGCATTGGCCGGGACGAACTTGCGGTCAATGCCGGCGATTTCAAAATCCGTCAACGGCCCGCCGCGTGCAACCAGCCCCGACCCGACATAATCAAAGGAGATGCGAATCGCCTCGCCCTGCACCTTCATCGCCCGATACAGCGGCCCGGAATAAACGATGTCGTCCATGCCGTAGGTACAGGCCAGAGCCCACAGACTCAGCCGCTTGCCGACATCGCGTTTGTTTTTCGGGTGAATATCGTTCTCTTCGCCGATATCCATCGTCACTGCCATGCCGACATTGGGCACCGCCTTAAGCGTCAGCAGCTGGGCCTCACGCAGCAGGGCCGAGCCGATCGCCTGGCTGTTGCCGTAGCTGTAGGGGGCGATCTGAACATAATAAAACGGAAAATCGCCCTGTTTCCAGTGGGCTCGCCAATCCCGAATCATCGCCGGAAACAGCGTGCGATATTGGATCGCCCGGTCGCAGTTCGATTCGCCCTGATACCAGATGGCCCCGGCAATGCGAAACGGAATCAGCGGATTCAGCATGCCGTTAAACAATACGCTTGGTGTATTTGGATTGATGGCATCCTCCGGCGACGGAGGCGGAGGCGGCACAGCCCCGACGTGACTGACCTTGTATTTCCACGTGCGGGCCACCGTCGCGCAGGTCTTGACATCAGCCCCGGGCGGACCGATCCGCATATCATCTTCTTTTCCGCAAAAGCCGCCTTCGCCGTGCAGATCAATAACCCGTACCGCGATCACGTTCGGCCCGACGCGCAGCACCTCCGCGGGCAGCCGATACGTCCGCGGCTTATACCAGGTGGTGCTGGTTGCGATCCGCACGCCGTTGACCCAAACCGTGTCGATATCATCGATCGGTCCCAGATGCAGCTCCAGATCGTTCCGCGCCCACGACGGCGGCAGATTGGTCACCCGACGAAACCACACCACCCCGTCGATGTCTTCCAGCTCCGTACCCGTCCAAGGCGTCGGCTGGTCCATTGCCTTCCAGTCACTGTCATCATAAAGAGGGTGCTGGAAGTTCTCTTTCGTGCCGGGGTCAATCTCGGTCAGGGAATTTTCCCATTCGGCCAGTTTCTGCTGATAGTCTTTTCTGGCAGCCTCAAGATAGGCATCAGGGTTCTCCAGACGATCCAGCGCCTCATCAAAGCCGCCATGCGCCCGCAAGGCCTTGGCACTGGTCCAGGCCTCGGCCGGCGTGCCGCCCCAACTGGTGTTGATCAGCCCGATCGGCACATCGAGTTTCTGGTGCAGTTCCCGACCGAAGTAAAACGCCACTGCCGAGAAGTCGCGTGCCGTCTGGGGTGTGCAGACCTGCCACTGTCCCGAGCAATCGGCCTTGGGCTTTTCGGCAAATTCCTGCTTGACAGTAAACAGGCGAATATTCGGAAAATCGGCGGTGTCCACGGCATGTCGAGCCTCCTCGGTGTTCATTCGGCTAAACATCCATTCCATATTCGACTGGCCCGAACAGACCCAGACCTCACCGATAAGGACGTCTTTCAAGACGATTTCATTATCACCTTTGACCGTCAGCGTATGCGGCCCGCCGGCGCGGGGTGTTTTCAGGCGAACCTTCCAGCGGCCGTCCTCCGCGGCGACCGTCGAGGCACCGCCGAACCTCTGCCAGGAACCTTTGACCTTAATCCGCTCGCCGGGCTCGGCCCACCCCCAGACCGTCACGTTGCTTCGCTGCTGGAGCACCATTTGGTCAGAAAATACCGCCGGCAGCCGCACAGCCGCCCTAACCGGAGAAATCAAACAACACACCGCCGCTGCCGTCCACATCCATCCTGTTGCTCTCATAGCAGAACTCCTTATACGCCAAATTGTCACTTTCAGGTTTGAATCGAGACGGTCTGATTGTACCCCTTTGCCGACCACTGAGCAAGTGGTTTTACATTTTCGAAGCCCTTTTTAAGCGCTCGTTGGCCGGACTTATAACACCGGCACGCCGGCGGTGCCCAGCGGGATGCCTTCCACCGCGATATTGTTAAAGGTCACCCGATTGCCCTGATCGGCCGAGCCGTCGGGTGTTAGAAAACGAAGGCGAATCTTAAAATCAGGGTTGTTGTTCACGGTCTGCAGGAACGAAAAATCAATTTCAAAAAGCCGATACTCATCAGCCAACGCCAACGCCGCATCGTCCAGCCCCGCCGTTTGCCAGACCGGCTGGCCGGCGGCGACGGAATAGTCAACACGCACCCTTTCTGCGGCCCCCTCATCCATGGCCGCAAAACTAAACACCACGTTCTGAAAGCCCGTTGAGGGCACGTGAAAAATCATCGCATTCTCCGCACCGTCCACACAGAACGGCTGTCGAATTTGCAGCCCTCGCATCCATTCGGCGTCGTAGGGCTTGTTGGCGTTACCTTCCGGCCGGTAGTTCAGCGGCGTAGGCTCATTCCGGCGTTCCATCGAGGCTTTCCGCCAATTTTCATGGCCCGGGTAAAACGGATACCCTGCCAGGGCGGATTGAAACTCCAGCACCCCCTGCCCGGCGGCGTTGTACCCGGCCGGCAGACTTTTCAACGGCGTATTGTTGGGCAGTGCGTCCGTAAAGACCCAAAAATACATCAGCGACAGCGGCCCCGGCGTGAACGTCGCCTCGTTCAGAGCGCTCCAAACGCCGTTTCTCCAAATACGCGACGTGATCCGTAAAGGTTCCGTGATGTGAATCGGCGTCGTATAAATGGCAGCCAAAGAATTGGCACCGCCGCCGGGCCGCCGCGGATCGGAGCCGTCGGTTGTATAATAGATTGTACCCGAGGCGTTTGGATTCAGCAGCGTCAGGGCGTCACCAACGGAGACTTCGCCGCCATGCTGATACACGCCGTTAATATAGAATACCGGCGCCTCGGTCGTCGGATACAGCCCGGCGTTTTTGAATTGCTCAATGACCACGCCGGTTCGAACGGGAAAATAATCGGTCATCAGCCGCTGCTGTTCAGCCAGCCAATGCACGTCCCGTGTATAAAGTTCCGCCGGTCCGCGAACATGGATATCCCGACCGTAATTGCCCCATCGCGCCGATTCGGCAATCACGGCCGTATCGATCTGTGCGGCACAAGCCAGCCATCGCTCAACACACGCCTGCGGCGTCAACACGCCGTCGTTAAACAGCCACCGATGCGCATGGTCGGCAAACTGCATACGAAATTCAGGATTTTCACGAAGCTTTGCATAAAATCGGGCCGGGCTGTTGTGGTGATTGACGCCGGTCACATTATGGCCAATCGGGTCTTCGAGGGTACGTTCGGTATCCCAGCAGAAAAATCGAAAACCGTATCCCTCCTCACGCTTGGCCGTCGCCCGCCAGTTGTTGGCACCCCAGTCCTGATTGCCTCCATAAAAATTGATAATCATATAATCGATCAAATTGGGAATATCGACATACGCCGACAGCGCCGCGTAGCCTGCGCTGTCGCTGACGCCGGCTTCGGCAATCGCCTGGGCCTGAGCCCACCGTGTCGCGTCGCCGTCAATAACAACCGCTCCGTGTTTCAGCGCATCCCATTCGGATTTGTCTCCGCCGAAATACGACGCCGAAAATGACGCATCCGGCCGTTCGCAAAGGGTATACAACCCCCAGTACAGACCGTTCAGATAAAGATGCACAAATCGCCCGTGCGGCGAGATCTGCCCCATTGCCAGCTGGGTATCGCGTGCCCATTGATCCCGCAGATATTGCGTCAGGGGCCGTTGGGCCGGATCCCAATGATACCAGGAATTGTTATAGTTGGCGCGCAGCACAAGCGTATCGAAGGACGCCGCGGCCTGGGTCCCAAAAAGCGGATAGTCCAATTTGCCCGCGCCATAAGTCCGCTTAAACAACAGCCGGAAAGAATGTTTTGGAGAATTGGCCGGCTGCCGACTGGCACCGCCCTGAATACGTAGGCCGCAATCAATCTGAAAGCCCGCTTCATCGCCTGCAGGGTCAAAAAACTCCACCGACACCGGCCGTTCCCACAAAACCGTTCGCTGGATGGGATTGGTATAGATTCCCGTATCCGCATCGAACAAATGCTTTTTGTCAGTAACAAGGGACACCACCGGCAACGCTGACAATGCCGGCTCCATACGGTCGGCATAGGTCGGATCGGCGTACACTTCCGGCGTCATTGTGTAATGAGCCGGATAGCCGCTCCAGGACATCGGGTAATCGTCCGGCGCCGACTGGAACGGCACCTCCGAAAGGATCAGATAGGTTTGTGTCTCCACGGCAGCCGGATACCAGCCGGCCTTAAACGCCGCCGCCCGAAGACAGGTCGTGCCGGTAATCGCCAACGGCCCTGTATAAACCGCACTGGACGGCGTCGGCGTGGACCCATCGGTCGTGTAGTGCACGCTTGCCCCTTGCGTTGCGCAGCTTATCGTCACCTCAAACGGCGCCTCATAAACTCCCCGCATAGGGGAAAACGTCACGTCGGCGACAATCCCCTCGTACGTGTGCACACTATTGGGCAATCCCGGGGTCGCCTCGGCAAAAAACACTTCCCGCATGTCCGACAGACCATAGGACATATCCTGCACCTGCGGCGGGAACTGCGGCGCATAGGCACTGACAACCGTTTGCCCGTCCGGCGCAACCAGGGCCAGATACTCGCCTTCTTTGCTCAACGCAAAATTGGTATGCAAAAACCCCTTGCCGTCGATGTAGGGATAAAGGGCCTCATCTGTGGCCGAGGCAAAGAGAAGATAATAGTCATAGGGGTCAATGACGACGCCGGCGGGAAATTGCCATTGCGTCAGGTCATCGGCCTTGTCGGTCAGGTACCACCCTCCCAGATCGATGGAGACAGAGGTCATATTATACAATTCAATCCAGTCGGACGCCTGCCCGTCGCCGTCGAGCAGCGTATCGCCGTTGGAAGCCATAAATTCACTGATAACGACCGGCCCGGCCTGCGTTCGCCACGACTCGGACAGAGCCGCCAGATGCTGCATGTTGACCGTCTGCCCGTCAGCCAGCACTGCCGCCCGCACCGGCGCAGCCAGCCACTCCTCGGCCACCGCCAGCAGATCATTCATTCCCACCTGACAATCGCCGCTCAAGTCCGCCAATGGGCACGTATTCGAAGCCGCATCAAACACCAAAACCGCCACCGGCGCAATCGATGGGCCGTTAAACTGTTTGTCGGGACTTTTCAGCTCAAAGCGAATCTCTGCCTTTGCGTAGCCATCCAGGCCACCGCTGTTCGCGGCTCGGACGGTAACCGCCTGGGGGGTGTTCCAATCCGACGGGGTAAAGACCAGCGTGACCGGCTGTCCTGCCGCCAGGGCCCCGTCAAGCCACAGCCGCTGAGTCTGAACCGATGGAATCACCTTCACCTGAACCGTCGCCGCCGGGGGCTCATCCAGCACCACGCTGAATGTTGTATCCCGCGGCGGGCGGCTTTGTACCCACAGCCCCGCCCCCGTATACGTGACATGCCCCTTCCTATGCCACACCAGTGACCTCAGCGCGTTTCGAAGCAGCGTCTTGCCCTCCTCGGTCAACCCTCCCAGCGTATCAAAT
>JAAYQH010000493.1 GCA_012519365.1 Planctomycetota bacterium
CTGGTCGGGGCGGCTGGGGGGTGCCTGTTTCTGTGGCGGGTCAACGCCATTGAGCACTGGCTGCATCAGCATTACGGCTGGCAGCTGTGGGATCGATCTATCTATGCCATTGGCGATATTCCAAACCGGATTGATCCAATTCTGTTGGCCGTTGTTGCCGCGGCCGCGGTTCTGGCGTGTCTGATTGGCGGATTAGCCCCGAGCATCAAGGCAGGTCTCAAACGCCCGGTGGAAACACTTCAGATAAATCAGATATGAACAATCAAAATAAAAAAATGGTGTTCCCCGCTGCCGGTGAACGTTAAATGTTAATAAGGGAAATGACACAATGACGGTGATAGTAGAAGCCTGGCAGTTACATAAGTCCTATAAAATGGGTAAAAGTACACTTGAGGTTTTGCGCGGGGTCGATTTATCCGTTCAAGCGGGCGAGTTTGTGGGCATTGTGGGGGCCTCCGGCAGCGGCAAGAGCACGCTTTTACATATTCTCGGCGCGTTGGACCGTCCTACGTTCGGGACGGTGGAATGTGACGGCATTCTATTGAATACGCTCTGGGGGCGCAAACTTGATCGATTTCGGAACAAGACGGTGGGGTTTGTGTTTCAGTTTTATCATCTTCTGAACGAATTAAATGTTGTAGAAAATGTGTTAGTGCCGGCGATGGCTTCAGGCGGCACGCTGCAATGGCTGGCGGTTCGAAAACCTACCCTTCAGCGAGCCGAACACCTTCTGGAACAGTTTGGTTTGAAGGAGCGGTTGCGGCACAAGCCCTACGAGTTGTCCGGCGGCGAACGTCAGCGGGTGGCGTTGGCACGTGCGTTGATCAACCAGCCCAAAATCCTTTTGGCGGATGAACCGACAGGAAACCTTGACTCTCAGACGGGTTCTGGTATCTTAGAGGTTTTGAAAACCCTGAACCAAGACGGGCAAACCATTGTGATGGTCACGCACGATGACCGAATTGCAGCCTATGCTCAACGGGTTATCCGGCTCTGTGACGGCAAAAAAGTAGAGTAAATAAAAGATAATCAAGGCAAAGTTGACGGAGAAATGAAAAATGGGCTTAAAGATTTGGCTGGGCCAAGGTCTGGTGGATGAAAAAGACGCCGTTATTTCTGTGTTTGACCGGAGTTTGCTATATGGTGACGGCGTATTCGAAGGGATCCGTGTTTATAGCGGAAAAGTCTTCGAATTGAAGGCCCATTTGGATCGTCTTTATGAGTCGGCCTCGGTCATTCGTTTGCCCATCGGGATGACGCAAGAGCAAATGAGCCAAGCCATCGAGACCACCGTCAAGGCTAACGCCATTCAGGACGGCTATATTCGGCTGATAGTTACACGGGGCATCGGCGATTTGGGGCTGGACCCGTTTGTGTGCAAAAACGGGAAGGTCATTGTTATTGCCGACAATGTCAAACTTTATCCGGAAGAATTTTACGAAGCCGGTATGAAAGTGATTAGTGCCTCGACGATTCGCAATCACCCGATGGCGCTGCCGCCGCAGATTAAGAGCCTGAATTATCTGAATAATATTCTGGCCAAAATTGAAGCGGTCGAGGCCGGCCATGGCGAGGCGATTATGTATAACCATCTTGGGTATGTCGCGGAGGCCACGGGCGATAATATCTTTATCGTCAAAGGCGGTACGGTTCAGACGCCGCCGATTCAGGCCGGCTCGCTGGACGGCATCACTCGTCGCGTTGTGATTCGACTGGCCAAAGAAGATGGTATGTGTGTCGTCGAGAAAAACCTGACGCGATTTGATCTTTATACCGCTGATGAAATGTTTTTGACCGGTACGGCCGCCGAGGTGATCGGCGTGGTAGAAATGGACGGGCGTGTCATCGGCAATGGTAAGCCCGGCCCGATTACAAAACGGCTGCGGAGTCTGTTCTTTCAGGCGGCCCATTCCTGAATCGAGCGAGCGTGATGAGCACCCATTCCCATTCCGTGGATTTGACGGCGCTGCTAAGTCCAGTGTCTGCCGATTTGGAGCGGGTACGCCGTCGGATTGGTGATGTGCTGTCCGATGCCGTCTGGCCTGTCGGCGATTATCTGTCGCAGCTGGACGTTGGCGGCGGAAAGATGTTGCGCGCCGCTTTGACTCTGCTGAGCGGGCAGGCTGTCGGTTCGCCGGGAGAAAAGCATATTGACCTGGCCGCTCTTGTCGAGTTGATTCATTTAGCGTCGTTACTGCATGATGATGTCATTGATCAGGCCAAGACACGTCGCGGTTGTCCCAGCGCTAACATCCGCTGGGGCAACACCCAGGCGGTGCTGCTTGGTGATTACCTATTAAGCAAGGCCTTTGGCATCGCCGAGACACTCAATCTGGCCGGAGCCGCGAAGGTGATGTGCCAGACGGCCGAGGCGATTTGTACCGGTGAAATCCGGCAAAATTTCTGCAAAGGCGATCTTGATCTCAGCGAATCCGACTACTTACAGATCATTGAGGCCAAAACCGCCTCGCTATTTGGGGCGTGTTGTTATCTGGGTGCCTTTGCCGCCGATGATAAGTCGTTGGCAAGCACCTATTGTCGGCAATACGGTATTGCCTTGGGGATGGCGTTTCAGATCACCGATGATTTGCTGGATATCGTTGGCTGCGCGGATAAAGAAGGCAAAACTCTCGGCACTGACCTGTTTAATGAAAAATTGACCTTACCGGTCATTTATTGGCTCCGTCAGGGCGACGGTCCGGCGCGGCAAGCGGAATTTTTGCGTTTTTCCGAACGCTCGGATGCACCGGCCCTGGCACAGGCCATACGGCAAAGCGACGCGGCAGCATATACCCTTAGCCGAGCGGGAGACTTTATCCGCCAGGCCAAAGAAGCCCTTGTTCCGCTGCCCGAGTCGGTGGCCAAAGACGCGCTGCTGGGCCTTGCGACCTACGTCCTCCTCCGTGCGACCCCCTGAGAGGGTTGTGAGGGGGTCGTTCTTTCCCTATTCATAAATCATGTCCTCCCGTCGAACTGGTGGCACATGATTGCTATTCTCTTGTTTTACACAACTTTTACTTTCCACGCCCGCTTTTGAAGGCTACAGTATATCCAAAGGCAGAGTGGTTCTGCCCGCTGGAAAGAGTCCATTTATTTAGGGAGTATTGTTATGAAAACACGCCATTACGTAGTCGCATTTATGGGTGGATTGCTTGTGGCCGCGGCAGTCGCGGCTGAGGAGTCCAAAGACGTGGCTGTCACCATTTACAATGACAATTTCGGCGTTGTCAAAGAACAGCGTGAAATGACGTTTGAACAGGGGCTGAACCGAATGCAGTTTACCGGCGTGGCCGAGCGGATCGACCCAACCAGTGTAAACTTTTTGTGTCTGTCCGATCCGAATGCGGTCTCGATTTTGGAGCAGAACTATGAATACGACCTGGTCAACACCGACAGCCTGCTGAAGCGATATATTGATCAGCCGGTCAGCCTGTTGGTCAAAGGCAGCGGGGCCAGTGCGACGCGACTGTTAAAAGGCACACTGACTGCCGCTATCGGAGGTGATCTGATTTTACAGGATGAAGAGTCCGGCCAACTGCACATTGTCAGCCGAAACTCGGTTGAGCGGATCGAACTGGATAAAAAGCCGGACGACTTGCTTACGCGTCCGACGCTGGTGTGGTTGGCACAGGCCCAAAAAGCCGGTGCGCATCGATGTCAAGTGACCTATACCACCGACGGCATCAGTTGGAAGGCCGATTATTCGGCGGTCTTGAACGACAAAGAAGATGCTCTTGATTTTTCCGGCTGGGTAACTATCAACAATCAGAGCGGAGCGGCTTATCCAGAGGCAACCCTTAAATTGATTGCCGGCGATGTACGGCGTGTGCAGCAGCAGCGGCCGGTGCCGGACTCCGTCCTGCTCAGGTCGTCCAAGGTGGCCGAGGCAGCAGGCTTTGAGGAAAAGTCGTTTATGGAGTATCACCTCTATACACTGGGTCGCAAATCCACTCTTCAAAACCGCCAGATCAAGCAGATTGAGTTGATCGAGACCGCCCGCAGCGTGCCGGTAAAAAAACTATTGGTCTATACCACCTCGATCAATCCGTGGCAAGTTCGCGACAAGGACAAGGTCCAGGTCAAAATTGAATTTGATAACGAAGAGCGCTATGGCTTGGGCATCGCGCTGCCCAAGGGCAAGGTGCGGGTCTTCAAGGCAGATCCGGCTGACGGGACGCTTGAGTTTGTCGGTGAAGATGAGATCGATCATACCGCCCGCAAGGAAAAATTATCACTGTATATCGGCGATGCGTTTGATGTGGTCCCGGAACAGAAGATTACCGACCAGCGGCGCGGCGACCGTTTTGTTACGTTCACCCGAAGTGTCGAGATTCGCAATCGCAAAGACGAGCCGGTCTCGGTATTTGTCGATGAGATCGTACCGTCGTATGTCAACTGGAAGATTGACAAAAGTTCGCTGCCGTATGAAAAGAAAGACGCTTTTACCTGTCGTTTCAAGGTCGCTGCGGCTGCCGACAGCACCACGACGCTGACGTTCACCATGACCCAGACGTGGTAAAAAGACCGGTGTTTTAACCGCATAAAGCGTACGGGCGAAACAGACACGCTAAGCGGCGCTGTTTGCCCGTACGCTTGAAAGTTACAGAATGCCTGGTCACTTATTGCGGAAACAGCCGAACCAACAGTACGCCGTGCGGCGGCACATCCCCGGCCTCCAAGCGCGCTGTGTATATGCCCAAATCCTTTTGACGCCACAGATCACGCACACGCCGTTGTTCATTGTGTTGCAGTCCCAGCGTTTGCCAGTCAATCGAGCCGCTTTTTGCCAGGTAGGCATTCATATTGAAAATCCCGACAGCCAATGAACCATCTTCCATTTCTTTGGCCCAGACCTGAATCTGGTCGGCATCCTTTACCCGGCGGGCCTGTTTGCCCAGCGGATCCTGGTTGACCTCCAGCACTTCGTCATTGGTCAGCAGATTCAATGTGAATTCATCCATCTGTTCGATCGGACAGCCGATCAACAGCGGCGCACTGAGCAAACACCACAAACTGATATGGGTGTATTGTTCATCGGGGGTCAGTCTTGAATCGCGCAGATTCGGACCCCAGCCGACCTTGCCCACGACCAGCATATCCGGATCGTTCCAGTGTCCCGGTCCGGCGTAAGGATACAAATCGGCCTGTCCAAAGCCGATACCCGCCATACTCGACCATGAGTCGGTGATGTCGCCGGTGGTTCGCCAGCATTGGCCGCCTACCTCTTTGCCCCATTTCCAGACCTCGCCCCAGCCGTACTGACACAAACTAAAGACAATATCACGACCGATTTGCCGGAGAATTCCGCCCATCAAACGATAGGGACGCTGTAAATCCTCCAATGTTTGGTTGCCGGATACGCTGGAATAGCCGCACCAGTCATATTTCAAATAGTCAAAGCCCCACTCGGCAAACTGCTGCGCATCGAGCTGCTCGTGCTGCCAACTGGCTTCATATCCCTGACAGGTTGTCGGGCCGGGGCCGATATAGATGCCCGCTTTCAGCCCCAAATCGTGAATATAGTCGGTCAACCCCTTCATATCCGGAAACTTGGCGTTGGGAAGGATAAAGCCGTTCTCATCGCGCACCGGCTCACCGATGACGGGATCGTCCGTTCCGCGTTTGCGCATCCAGCAGTCGTCAATATTGATATACGTCCAGCCGTGATTGATCAGGCCGGTATCGACCATCGCCTTGGCCGATTGGCGAACTTTTTGATCATCGACTGCGCAGCCCCAGCAGTTCCAACTGTTCCAGCCCATCGGCGGAGTCAGGGCGATTGCATCGCCAATGACGATTCGAAGCTCTCGCTGAGCGGTGCCTTTGGCGTTGGTCGCCGTGACAATGGTCTTATAGTGACCCTGGTTTTTCACCGTTCCTGTAATCTGTCCGCTTTCAGGATCAAGTGTCAAGCCGTCCGGCAGCCCTGCGACAGCAAAACGCATTGGCCGATCACCGGTGGCTGTCAGCGTAAACAAAAACGGATTTCCGGGGCGGGCACCGAAGACTTTCGGGCCGGTAATTCGCGGCTCAGGGCCCGGCTTGGGGGTTAGGATGTAGGGTTTTGCCCGCAACGGTTGGGCCAATTCCGGTCGCTCGCCGGCGTATTCAATACGTGCCATTACCCAGTCCGCATGGTCGTAATCAATCCCATCGCCCGCATCGCTTGTGATCAGCCGCAACTGTTTAACGCCGCGCAGATTCACATCGATTGCCTTTGCCGACATTCCTGATTTCATCACGCCGCTGTTGAACAGTTCTTTACCGTCGCCGAGCACGATAAACTCCACGCTTGCGCGAACTCGACCGTTCGGGCTGGCCGCGATTTCATCATCCACACCGACCAACGCCGTGAAACGTTCGGCCTGGCTGTCAAGCCGGAACACGAATTCGCTCATAGCATGTGTTCCGATGCCGCGTTCATAAACCTTGCCGGCGATGGTCAACGGGTTGTTTTCGATACTTCTGTTTTTGTGAATGGTTCCCCAGCCGATGCTGACCGATGAATAATCGTATTCATCCAGCCAGGCCGTTCGGCCCTGTGCCGAGCCAACGAATGCTGCGCTGAGGGCAGCAAGAATACATAAGCCTGTAATTTTTCTGATCATACGCAAGTCTCCTAACCAAGATACAAATGTGTTTGGGTTCACAATTCCGTTACGTTTGCAGAACGCGGGTCCTGGATGGGGCCCGGACCGTTGGTCAGTTTCCCTTCGATGGCCAGTTTGCGAAAGGCCGCCGAGGGATCATAAAATCGGCGGTTCAGGTCAACGGTATTGACCATCAGCCCTTCTTTATGGTCGGGCAGTTGTGCCACGATGCGGCCGTCCGGCTGAATAAAACATGACGGATACGGACAAAACCAGCCGCAGGAATTGGTCATACTGACCCAAAGGCCGTTATTGGCGGCGTTGGCCTGCATTGTCTGACGCATAATCTCGCTGTGCACACTGGGGCCCTGTTATCGGGCGTTATAAAACGACTGAAAGAGGCAGCGAACGCCGTGCTTGTATAGTTGCCGGTACAATTCCGGAAAACGCAAATCAAAACAAATCAGCAGCGAACAGGGCACACCATGGATTTGAAAAAACACGAAGCGATCACCCGGCGTATAATACAACAAGTCCTGTTCCGTTCCGAATCGTTTGTCGTACCGATCCACGAGTTTGCCCTCCGGCGAGATCAGGTACAAACAGTTGTGCGGTTTGTTTGGCGGTGTCAGCGGGTGTGATCTACCCAGCACAACCCACACCTTCAACTCGCCGGCCAGCGCGATAATTTCGCGTGTTCGCGCTTTGAGTCTCAGCCAATCGTAATTCTCAAAGCTGTCAAAATCCACCCCTGCATAGCCGCTCAACGCGCATTCGGAAAAATGCACCACGTCGGCCTGCTGCTCGGCGGCCTGTCGCATTAAGTCCCGTATCCGGGCTGCGTTGACATCAACGTCAGCGGATACCGCGAACTGACACGTCGCAACAGTTAACACTCCCGGCGTATTTTTTTCCATCGGATCAGCACATTTTCAATAGAGGGAATTTGAACAAATTCTGCAACTTTTTTTGAAATAAATACTATTCGAACATGTTTTGTGTTTGATAAGAATAACTTTTGGGCGTTTTATATTCTTGTTCACTTTGGCAGCAGATTCGCAAACACCGACAGCCGGCCGGCAGTTCCGACAGTCAGCAACCCCTATTCCAGCCCCATGCTCTCGGGCAGATTGAACAGCAGGTTCATATTCTGAATGGCCTGGCCGGAGGCGCCTTTAATCAGATTATCAATGGCCGAAAAGACAATGATCTTTCCTTTGACGATGGTCGCAAACAAGTGGCAATAGTTGCTTTTGGCCACGTGTTTGACCGCCGGCGGCCTGGACAGTACCTGGACAAACCGCTCGTTTTTGTAGAATTCCTTAAAGAGCTGTTTAATCTGCTCTGTGGATACCTGCTCTGCCGGATCGCAATACACCGTGGACAAAATACCCCGATCAAACGGCCCGACATGCGGCTGAAACAGCAGTTCCACTGGCTGGCCGGCAACCGTTGATGCGACCTGTTCCATCTCCGGCATATGCCGATGGACGCCGACGCCGTAGGGATACAAATTTTCATTCATGTTCGGAAAATGGAAATTCGGCGATGGGTTTTTGCCGCCGCCTGAAACGCCTGTTACCGAGTTGACAATGATACCTTGGGTTTTTATGAGTTTGTTTTTCAGCAGCGGCGCCAGCGCCAGCGATGCGCCGGTTGGAAAACAGCCTGGATTGGCGACAAGTTTTGCCTTCTTGATATCTTCGCGAAACAGTTCCGGCAATCCATAGACGGCATGTTTGAGGTTTTCTTTATCGGTGTGCGGCTCGTAGTATTTTTCATAGACAGCCGCATCTTTGATGCGATAATCGGCGCTGAAGTCAATCACTTTAACGCCGGCATTGAGCAATTTCGGCACAAATGCCATTGAGATCTTATGAGGCAGACAGCACAACGCTGCATCGGCTACATCGGCCAGTTTCGGCAAATCCAGCGGTTGGACTTCCATATCTATCCGTCCGCGAAGTTGGCCGAAAAGGTCGGCGACATGGCCGCATTCTTCCGGCAGGGCGGTCAGATACGTCAGTTTTGCGCCGGGGTGCCGCAATAGGATTTCGATGGACTCAACGCCGGTATAGCCGCTTGCGCCGATGATTGCTACGCGTACCATAATCATACTTCCTTAAAGCTTGTATAAATGTTCAGGTTCAGAAAAGGTCGTTTCCCTGAGGTAACGGTGAAATTATAGCCGAATCGTAAGGTATCCGGCAGGGAAATGCAAGTCAAAAGTTGCGCAAAGAAAAGAGGGCGGCCAGCGCCCTCTTTTGTTTTTTTGGGTTTTGTTTGCTTAAAAAAGCCTATTCCATCAGCCAGTTTTCAATCATGATGAGCAAGTCGAGCCCATCGACGATGCCGTCGCCGTTGGGCGGGGCGATGTCGGCAGAAGGCACCGCCGGCGCAC
>JAAYQH010000003.1 GCA_012519365.1 Planctomycetota bacterium
AGCCGCCGCGACCAGTGTTGGGTATAAAGCTGACCGGACCAAAACTGCGTTGTGGTGGTATTGCTCATTCCATGTCCGAGCGGATCACTGGAGCTAAAGCCCACGATTTTCACCCACGGGCCGAGCAAATCATTCAGCCGCTCCGGCGTAGTGCAAACCACATCATCGGCCGACAATCCCAGTTGCGACATCAGCGCCGACTGTACACGCCGCAATCCGAGCGGGGCGGTGTGGGCGCGCCCGGCCGCATCTGTCCGAACCGGTGGGGCAACAAACCGCCGCATCGCCAACGAAGGCACCTTGGTCGTTTGCATCGTTGCGAAGATGCCTTCAAACAGCGCCTTGTAAGTGGCGCTGAGGGTGCGATCGGCTACCAGGACAATCGCGGGTTGGATAGGGGGTTGTTTTTTATCCATCGTTTATCATGCCGAAAACGGTTGGCGTTCCGGGTTATTTTTTTTATCGAGGATGTTCCTTTTTCAGATTTTCAATCACGCTGTCAGGGATGTTCAATTGGTCTTTGAGGTGCTCCAGCGATTCAGCGGCGGTGTGAGCCGTTCGATTTCGCAGCATTTTCATCACGTTGCTGCCAAGCCGCTGCTGAAGATGTTCCGGCGGCGCTGTTTTTTTCCACGCCTCTTCATCAACTGCATCGCCGTTGATCGGCCCATCGGCGTATTTCGGAAAAATAATCGCCGCACACGGACAAACCCGCGCACAGGCCGGGCAGCCGGTTTTGCAATGTGTCGGCTGGGATACGCGAACATGCTGGTGAGCATCAAGGGCATAGACCCCGAACAGACAAAAATTCAGACATTGCTTGCAGTGTTGGCATCGCTGAATATCAATTAAAGGATACCACGGCTGCCAGGTTGTGTTTTTCTGTTGCAAGGTAATGCGTCGCCCCGGCCGCGTGCCATCGAAGTGCAAATCCTTTACGAGTGTATCCACGGCGGTGGTTCGCAGGTTGACTGTTTCAATCAGCGGATTATCGGTCAGTCCCGCGCGTTCCAGCAGGGCGCGAACCGCCCGCGGAAAACATGCTAAGACCATGATCTTTTGGCGGTTCAAAAGAGTAAGCAATTCGGCGTTCGGTTCAGCGCATAGACCGCACAGGTCATCGGTGTACACATATTCAACGCCGGCGGTCTCAAGTGCCTGCAGGGCGGCCTTGCGTGTCGAATCAGGCAAAACATTTGCCTCTGAACAATTACAGTACAAGATACTTTTCATTGCTTGTCCTGTCCTTTGCTGTCTGAGTTCTGTCTTCTGACTGCTGCACTTAGCTCTCCGTTACCGTCTGACATCCACACACCAGTTTTCCGTGGGAGTTTCGAAAATAGATATAGCCGTTGGACAGCACCGGCGGTGCCCAGCAACGAGCGATTAGAAGATCGGCACCGGAAAGTTCGTGAAAACCGTCCGGGGCGGCCTGAACGATCATCAGCCGTCCGTTTTCGCTGGCGACGATGAGTTTATCGCCCGCGGCCGTCAAAGAACCGTTGCCGATCTTGCGTTCTGTCCAGAGCTGTTTTCCGGTTTTCCAGTCCACACAGGCCAGTTGATTCTGATCGATACCATACAGATAACCGTCGATGAGTACCGGCCCGCTCATTTGGCTGCGCATATTTTTGTTTTCCCAAATGCGCGTCGGCGGCGAGGCGATCTTCAATAACGTTGCCCCGCGATTGTAGCCGGAGGTGATAAAGATTTCATCACCGGCAATAATCGGATCAGCGGCATTGACGTCGTTCTGGGTTTGCCAGGGATAATTCCAGAGTTGTTTTCCATCGTTTGGATCGACAGCGATAAGGGTATCTTTGCCGAAAATGGCCAGTAGGAGCGTGCCGTTATGCGTGAAGGGCACAGGTGTCGCGTAGCCGCTTTCGCTGTTGTCGCTGCTCCAGACGACGCTGCCGTCGTTTTTGTTCAGGGCCACGCCCGAGGCGCCGACGTTAAAAATAACCTTTTCGTCCAGAATCAGACCAGATGAGGCAAAACCCCATGTCGGCACCTTATGCGGCAGGTTGCGACTCCAAATCCCCTTGCCGGTCAGGGCATTTACGCAATGAACTTTGCCCGTTTTGCTGAGGGTATAGACCTTTCCGTCGTGGACGGTCGGCGTTGCACTCGGTCCGCCTTCGTAATACTTTGGATTCAGCGGCTCGGGATATTCAAATCGCCACAACGGCGCACCACTGACGGCGTCAAAGCAATACAGCACGTCGGTGTTGCGATGGATATTGCCCATCACATAAGCCTTGCCATCGGCGACGCTGACAGAGGAATAGCCGGGGCCTATCTCCGCTTGCCAAACGACATTGGCCTTGTTCAGGGCACTGGGGTCCCAGTCGGTTTCCGTGCTGATGCCGTCCAGATTCGGGCCCCGCCAGTTCGGCCAGTCGGCAGCGATCACGGGGGCGGCCAATAGGATCCATACAACGGTCAAACGCGTTACAATGTTTGTTTTCATCTTGGGTTTCCGTTAAATTTGTTTGCTTTACATTGAATCACATCATCCAACTGTTATACTGCAGCGTAAACTTAGTGCTGAAATTCTTTATTTATTGGGGGGGGTTACCCGTGCCGGGCCGGTCGTCAAACGCCAGGGCACCGGTGGGGCAGTTCGCAACACATTCGGCCCCGGCACCGGCGATCGCCTCGGCCAGTGTTTTTTCAAAAGGCACGCCCACTGCCATCGCAAACCCGCGTCCGACAAAGGCCAGGCCGGGTCTTTGGCCGGCTTGTCGCGCGGTTTGGATACATAGGCCGCATTGAATGCACTTGCCCGGCTCATAAACGATAGGTTCTTCGGCAAAATCAAAACGCATTGTTTTGCGTCGGCCCTGCCATTGGCTTTGTCGCGCGCCGAGCTGGGCGGCCAAATCGCGCAGTCGGCAGTGATCGGCCTTGCCGCAGTCGCAATGCAGACATCGCCGTGCCTCGTCTCGGGCCGCAGTGTCGGCAAAACCGGCATGGGGTGCACCCGGCTCATGCCGCGGTCCTGCATCGGCAGCAGCAAGCAGAGTCTGATATTCCTCCTGGCAGAGCGTGCCCATTCGACTATAGAAGGATTTTTCCGCAACAAAGGGTTTTCCTTCCAGATACATCATGATTGAACGTGCCGCCTCTTTGCCGTCGGCAACTGCCCTGACGGCCCATCGTCGGCTGCCGATCGCACCGCCGGCGGCAAACACGCCCTTTCGGGAAGTCGCAAACGTATTGCGAACGACACTTATTTTATCATTTTTTGTGTCCAACGAAAACTCATTTTTATCGTACAAGGCCGGATCGCCCGTCGCAACAAGCACAGCGTCGTGCTGTCGGCATATCTGGTCAAACCCAACGTCTTTGCCGATGCGTTGCTGGGAACAAAATGTAATAGGATGTCTCAACAATAACCTTATTTCTCGATCAACAATCTCAAAAGGCAGAACATCGCGATCAATTGGCCCATAGCGGACAGCGCCGCCGGGGTGGGCATGTTCGTCATACACGACACATCCGATTCCCTCACAGGCCAAATAATACGCTGCCGAAAGTCCGCACGGCCCAGCGCCGACAATGGCGACGGTTTTGCTCCTATTAGAACGTACGATTGGCATAAAAGGTTCGCCGGAATCCAAATCTCTATCTGCAACAAAGCGTTTCAGGAGGCAAATAGCGACGGGCTGGTCGATTTTGCCGCGTCGGCAGACTTTTTCGCATGGAGCAGGGCAAATCCTGCCCAAAATAGCGGGTAAAGGAATGTCGCGTTGGACCACTTCAATGGCGGCCCGGTCATCACCGGCGGCGATAAGGC
>JAAYQH010000494.1 GCA_012519365.1 Planctomycetota bacterium
GCTGAACGCAGGGGGATGCGTTCTCCGGCGGGGTAAAGATAAGTCAGATTGTCTTCTACGTTCAGCACGCTTTAACAATACCACAAAAGTGGGCCTCGCGTCAAGGGAAAAAATCTGTTGTCCCTTTGTTTGTCCCCGCAATGCGGAAAAATAGGGAATTTAGAGAACTTACAAGGAATCTGTTCTGTATCCAGAATTCTTTGAAACATATGCGTTTTTAACCCAAAAACGCGGTTTTTAGCATAAAAACGCACAAAAAAAGAACCGCGTCCGGAGGGACTCGAACCCCCAACCGTCGGTTCCGAAGACCGATGCTCTATCCAATTGAGCTACGGACGCATATGCTGCTGGACGCCCTTGGCCGCCAATTTGTGTGCAGCAGTCAAGGCCCCTGCAAGCGAATGGACGGTATTGTACGACAGGCCGGTTCGGAAAGCAAGAAAATATGCCGACAAATAAGGATTGGACAACTGCCGGACCCTGCGGTACAATAGAGGCCACGATTATCGGACAATCAACCCCTGAAAGTGTTTTGTTATGGTACGCCATCCGACGGACACACGCGATCGAATCGTACAGACGGCACGAAACCTGTTCAGCAGCTACGGCTTCGGGGGGACGTCCCTGCACGACATCCTCAGCGCCGTGGGTATTACCAAGGGTGCTTTTTACCATTACTTCAAGAGCAAAGAGGCCCTTGGGGAAATTGTTCTCGACCAAGCGGTTGCCGAGCATCATCACGCTGCCCAAGCCCTTCAGGAGGAGCTGGTCGGGCCGGACAGTCTCCGCCGCTGGCTGACCTTGATCACGGAGCAAAACACCTCCGGTCAATGGCTCAACGGGCGGCTTTTGACGCGGATGACGATTGAATGTCTGCAGCTGAGTCCGGGCATGCAGAGTCGGTTGCGTACCTTTTGGCGATGGTACCAGAACTTCTACGAAACGCTCTTGAGGCGGTCGCTGGGGGCAACATTTGCGCATGAGCAAATCCCTGTGCTGGCGCGGCACCTGATTTGCTCGCAGTTTGGCGCTATTTGGCTGGATCGGTGCGTCCGGCCCAAAGACGACCCCCGTCGGGCCATTGCAATGCTACTGGACAGCCTTCTGTAACGAAGGGGCGCTGGCGGCCTACAATTCCCGAATGCGGATATTGCGAAAATAGACCTTATCGCCGTGATCCTGCAGGAGGATATGTCCTTTCGGGGCCAGGGCGAAATCGGGGATGTCCTTAAACTTGCTCTGGGCGACTTTTTGTCGAAACGCCGGATCATCGCGTTGGTATTCGAGTACTTTCATTCCGTTGAGCCAATGCTCGACGTGCATCTGTCTGCTGACGATCCGCGCAGTATTCCACTGGCCGATGGGCTTGACGGGCTTGTCGTCTCGAGCGGGCAGGATGTCGTACAGCGAAGCGAGGGTGCGATTGCCGTCCCGCCCTGCCCGAGCATCCGGATGCCGCTGGTCGTCCAGAATCTGATACTCTGGCCCCAGGCCGCTGCCGCCGCGACTGAGGGACTCCACGACCAGATATTTAATCCCGCTGTTGGCTGCCTCGGTTAACTTGAACTCGAGGGCCAGCTCAAAATCGCCGTACTGGTCCCTTGTAATGATATCCCGGGAACTGCCTTTGGAGGGGTCGCGGACCAGAGAGCCGTCTTCAATCACCCAGCCGGCCTCCGGAAATGTCGCCATATTGATTCCCCGCCAGGCCTTTACATCCGAACCGTCAAAGAGGGTCTGCCACTGGCTCTGCTGCGGCGGCTGCTGCTGACAGCCGAGCTCCCACAGTCCCATTACACAACCCATCACCCCACACACCACACCCACTACGCGGCGTTTCATAAAGATCCCTTTCTTGAAAAAGGGCAGGTGCTGCCTGCCCAAACAGCCTATTGTTAATCGTTTATCGCGTTTTCATCACGGGGGGTTAGACCCGGCTGGGTATGCGATACTCGCCGCGTCCGACCCGTTTGATCATTGCGTTGGCCTGCCGATCGGCGACAAATTGTTCCCTCGCCCCGTCAAAGGCCAGCGTCCGTCCGGTACGATAGGAGGCATTGGCCAGGACCGGCAGTGCGGAGGACATAAACCCGTCCTCAATATCGCACGTCAAGTCGCTGTGTTTGCCGCTTCGAATCGCGGCGATAAAGTTGCCCTGATGGCCGCCGCTGCCGGCACCAGCGACATTCATCGGGTCGGCCTCCAGGTCGCCTTCGGAACCGGGTCCCGGCTCGTTATTCGGGCCAAAATAGGTCTTCCATGTTGTGCCGTCCAGACTCATCCAGCCCTTGGTGCCATAGAAGAAATTGCCGATCTTGACACCTTCTTCGGCATTGGTCGGCAATCCGCGAACCTCAAAGACCAGCAGCGTCCCGTCGGCGTATTTGATATTGGCCGTCTGCACATTGGGCGTTTCCTGATCGCTGGGCGGCCCAAACAACCCGCCGGAGGAACTGACCTCCACCGGATGCTCGGTTTTGCCCAACCCCCAACGGGCGATATCAAACTGATGCGGCCCCTGATTGGCGATGTCGCCGCCGCCGTAATTCCAGTTCCAGTGCCAGTTGTAATGAAAGCGATTGTAACTGAAGGGCAGGAGCCTGGCCGGGCCGGTCCACATATCGTAATCCACCTTGGCCATATACTCGGCTGAATAATTTTCGCCGCGCTGATTGAACATATAATACTCATACTCAGGGCCGGTGCCGATGCCCTCTTTGACCTTGCCGATCCAGTCGCGACGCTTGTAGCACAAGCCCCGTGCCATGTACACATCGCCGATGCCGCCTTCGTGCAAAAATTGAATTGCCCGTCGGACATTGGCAAACGAACGGTTCTGGAAACCGGCCTGCACAAAGACATTGTACCGGCGGGCGGCCTCGACCATCTTTCGGCCTTCCCACACATTGTGGCAGA
>JAAYQH010000495.1 GCA_012519365.1 Planctomycetota bacterium
CTTTCAATTCCGGAAACTCCATCAGCACGTCGGTCATTTCGTTGCCGCGTTCGCCGCAGCCGATATAGACTACGATATCGGCGTCCACCCACTTGGCCAACTGGTGCTGCACCACCGTCTTGCCGGTGCCGAACGGGCCGGGCACACAGGCCGTACCGCCCCGGGCAATCGGGAAAAACGCGTCAATCACCCGCTGACCGGTAATCAGCACACTGTTGGGATTGAGCCGCTGCTTGTTCATACGCGGCCGGCGGACAGGCCACTTTTGCAGCATCTTCAGCTCGCTCTTTTTGCCGTCCGCTCCGACGACCGTGCCAATGACCTCGTCGATGGTAAACTCCCCGGCACGCAGCCCCTCGAGCTTGCCCGACACCCCCGCCGGCACCATAATCTTATGCAGCACAAGCGACGATTCCTGAACCTGACCGATGATATCGCCGGGCTGAACCTCCGCCCCGTTGTCCACTGTCGGCTCAAAGGCCCATTTTGTTTCGCGTTTCAGGCCGGGAATATCACTGCCGCGCTGAATAAAACTGCCCTGCTGCTCAACCAGGGCCTCCAGCGGACGCTGAATGCCGTCGTAAATACTGGAGATCAACCCCGGCCCCAGTTCCACGCTCAGCGGAGCGCCGGTGTTGCGTACCTCTTCACCCGGGCCGATACCCGACGTGTCCTCGTACACCTGAATACTGGCGCGGTCGCCGTGCAGTTCCACGATTTCACCGATCAGGTTTTCACCGCCCACACGCACCACGTCGTACATTCGGGCGCCGACCATCCCTTCGGCAACGACCACCGGGCCGGCCACCTTGATGATTTTGCCTGTTTTGATTTCCGCCATCGTCAAACCTTTATGCCTAATCTCATCGTTATAAACAACTCTCGCACACGCTTAAAATTCCCCCCGTCTTCCCGTCACCCCTTCAAAATATTGATCCCCGTGGCCATCTTCAGCATCTTCCCAAGCGACTCCGTGGCAATCCCCGACGGCTCTTCCGTAAACGGCACCACCACCACACACGGCGTGGCATGACGCTGCACATCCTCAAACACCGGCTGTGCCGCACGGGCCATCGTCTCCGATACCACCACCAGCGCATACCGCTGTTTGAGAATCGTCCGCGCCGCCTCGGCCACCTTATCCGGCACCGGTTCGGTCGCAAAGGTATCCAACCCCAGCGCCGCAAACGGCATCACAAAATCGCCGCTGCCCAATACCGCCACTTTGCCTTCCATATCAAGCGTCCTAATAAAATCACAAAAATAAAAAAGCAGACAGCCCTTCAGGCCGAACTTTCTTCGTTTTGACTTGTCACCTTTGTGTATTTATCCTTATGACATCCAGTAACTCAGCCAATCCAGCATCAACTTGCTGCTCAGGCCGTTCTTCTTGCCGACCAGCAGCATCCGCACCGTGCGAATCTCCGCTTCCTTAAGCAGCAGATAGGCAATCACCGGCTGCGGCCCGGCCGTGAGCTGATGCGTCGATTTCAAAAATCCCATCAAATAGTCATCGCACTTCTGCTCCAGACGCAAAAACGACCCCTCATCTCGAAGGTAGCCAACCCCCTCGTCCAGGATCTCCGCGTACGGCGTCGCGTAAAACAAAGCCGGTATCGCCTCATAATCAGCATCCAGCCCCTGCACAAATTTCCCCGTCTCGACAAACCCATCGGGGAAAAAGTGTTCCCGTTCATCCCGCTCGGCCGCTTTCAAACGAAGCATTGTTCGCAGATTATACAAATCTATCCGTATCCGCGCTAAAGACAAATTAAACACGCACCCCACTTCCTGCGCCCGACGCACACGCCAGGCCGCCTCAACGCGATCGATGGCGTAGTCAATCTGACGAATATCTTTCTTTTCGTAATAGCCCAGCACGGAAGCCTCGACCGCGTCTTGAAGATAATCCGGAAAACGCGAATAATCTTCCTGCTCAAAAATCTCCTCAAATTCCTCAGCCGGCACACTGCCTTCATCGCTGTAATCCAGCCCCAACGGACGCTCGGTTACCACACGCCGCACCGCCAGCCGCATATTGGCAAAATCCTCCCGCGCCCGTAGCAGCACCACGAGTTGCTTGTCGATCATCAGATCGGCAAACAACGCCCGGACCGCCGAACGCCGTTCCAGCAGCATCGCCTCAAGGGCCGCCGAATCGGACGATCCTTCAATCGCATACTCCGTACCGGAAAGCAAATCCGCCGCCGACTCAAACGACTCGGCATTGGCAATATCCAGACACAGGTTCCGCGTCAGCATCTGCGTTGCCAGCACACGCACCTGAGCTGTCGCATAGATATACCGCCAGTCTTCCGGCCCGAGCGGAGGATACCGATAAAAATCGATTCCCTGTAATTCCTGTCTGCGCAATGACACTGTTTTCCGTCCTGGCTTTAGCTAAAAAGTTTTTCCGCGATTTCTAATTCCGTTGCCTCACGAAGCTGCGCGACAAGCACCTCCACCGAGGCGTTGACCTGCACCTTGCCGCGCGACAAAATAAACCCGCCCTTGATGTCGGCGCGCGTATCGCTGAGCCGAAGATTGCCCTTGCCGCCATCGCCGAGCTGACGATTGACCTGCTTGATCACATCGGCAGTAATCCGCGTTTCTTTCGTGCCGATGATCACCTCTTCGTCGCCGGTCTCAACCGCCTTGGTCATCAGTCTGACCATCAGCGTTATATACTGCTCGGCGGGCAGTTGAACGATCCGATCCTCAACCTGCCGGAACACCTCGTCCAGCAAGTCCGTTTTGGCCTTCAGCATGTCCCGCGCACTTTGCATCCGTGCTGCGGCCAGCATCCGCTGACGCTTGTCCTCGGCTGCTGCCGCCGCCATCGCCTCGGTTTCCTTCTCAAAGTCCGCCAGCTTGCGGCGCATCTCTTCCTGCGTCGCCTCGACTTTTGCGCGGGCCTCATCCAGAATCTTTTGAGCCTCTTGACGAGCCTCCGAAAGAATCTTGTCAACTACCTGATCTGCATTCATGGGTCCATATCCGTAGTTAAGAGGAACGGTTGGCGGGATTGACTTTAGGCCGCCTGAGCGGGCCCAATCCCCAGCAACATCAGCAGAGAAATCAAAAAGCCCAACACCGCATACACTTCCACCATCGCCGCGTACAGTACACCGGCCTTCACCGCCATTTCGGGACGCTTGGCAGTCAGCAGAATACCGCCGGCACAGGTTTTACCCTGATGAATCGCGCTGAGCATACCCGCAAACGCCACCGGCAGGCACGCAACCCCTATCGACAGCCCGTCACCCATCGACAAACTCTCAAAACCGCGCATCGTATTCATCGCGAAAAACGCTATCACAAAGCCGTAAAACCCCTGCGTTCCCGGCAGCACCACCTGCAGAAACAACTGCCCGTAACGCTCTGGCTTTTCGCTCAACACGCCGGTGGCGGCCCGGCCCGCTATACCGATTCCTACCGCCGACCCGATGCCGGCCATAAACGCCGCCAACGCGGCTCCCAATAACGCCGTTGCCATTGCGAATTGTTCCGTTGCCATAACTCTGTTCCCTTTCTAAGACTAAAATAACTCCCTGACGATTGTTCGTTTATGTAAATCCTGTCTGCCGCAAACGCGGTCTTACTTCTTCAGACTGATATAGCGAAAACTCCGGCGTAACGGGCTGAACGCCATGCCGCTGCCGCTTAAAAACTTGGTAAAAAACTCAACAAACTGAAGACGCATACTATGCACAAACGCGCTCAGTGCCGAATTGGCAATATTAAACACATGACCGGCCACAAAAATCAACCCGCCCAGCAGCCAGCCGACATACGGCACATCCATCGTTTGCAGGGCAATCTCATTGATCGCCATCCCAAAGCCGCCGCTGACCATCCCCAGCGCCATCAGACGGATATAACTCAGAACGTCGCCGATATAAAAAACCGTACTGAACAGATTATACATCCCCATTCCGATACGGTTGATCCATCCGCCTTCCCGCTCGCTGAACCCGATAATCATCAGAGCCGGAATCACCGCGATGACCGCAAACACCGACCCGAGCCACTGCGGCAAATAGCCCGCTTTGGCCAGTCCGATCACCAGCAGACTGTTAAGCCACACCAGCCAACTGCCGTGATCATAAATCGCCTCGCGGATATAGCCCCGCCGCCATTTGTGCACAAACGCCACCACTACGCCGGCGATAATCTGGATATACCCCAGCGCCAGCGAAAGCGTAAAGAAATACATCGGTTTTTCAAGCGGATCAAAGACCAAAATGGCGTTTCGCAGCGCGGTAAGCTGCGGCAGAAATTTCTGCACCGCATCGCCGCACCAACTGCCGGTAATCGCCCCAGCGATAATGGTGCCCACAGAGCAAAACAGCATCATCTTCATAAACCGCGTATCGCCTTTGATCTTTCGCAGCAGCCACCAAAAAAAGCCCACCATCACAAGCCCGTACGCCGCATCCATCATACACAATCCGAAAAATACCGTAAAAAACGGCGCCAAAAACACCGTCGGATCCACATCGGTCGGCGCAGGCATCCCATACAAGCGAGTAATCACCTCAAACGGCTGCACCGGCTCGGCGTTGTCGATTTCAACCGGCGGCTCTTCATCCTGACCGGGGGCAATCGGCGAAACCGTACACGCCTCAAAAGACGCAACTATCTCTTCCAGCCGCTTGTAATCGTCTTTCTTGACCCACCCTTCAAAAAATATCACATAGTCGGTCGCCGGAGCGGTCGACTCCGTCGTAAGACGATGATACAGATTCTGATAATGATCAAACAGCACCTGCAATTTCAATTTGTGACCGGCCAGCTCGGCTGCGCGCTTTTCCAGGGCCGCCCGCTCTTTTTCAATCTCCTCAAGACGCCCTTCAATGCGGGCGATATTCTCCCGGATAGTCCCTTTTAACCCCTCAAAAGAAACCGTCTCAAATTCCACCGAACGCAGCAACTTCTGCACCTCGCCTGCCTTCTCATGAGGCACCGCGATCAGGCACGCTTCCATATTGTTAACGCTGGCCACCTTTTCATAAGCGGCACCGACAGCCTGTAGCTGTTCCTGCAATTTTGACAAATGCAAATCCGAAATCAGCCCCACAAACACCGTCACGCTCGACAACGTGCCAAGCTCTTCCACCGGCGTCGTCAAGGGCTGCCACGGCTCCAGGCGGACCCGTAACGCACGCAGCGCATCCGCTTCATTGGCCAATTTTTCCAATTGACTCTTGACCGTTTCAATGTGGGTCAGTAGCGAAAGCGTTTCTTTCTCGGAAATAATATGCTCATAGGTCTGCGCATCCACTTCAATCCGCGGCGAAAACAAGCCCCTTTCTTCTTTGCCGGCATACGGCTTGAGAAAATGAATTGCCCGGTCCAGCCGCTCAACCAACTCAGCCAATTCACGAGGCCGTTTGGGCTCGACCTTCAATTCCGGCCATTCCTTGCTGACCATGGCACGCTCGGCATCCAAAATCTGGACGATGCCGGCCTCTTGCAGCGCAGCAAGCAAATCGGCCGCCTGGCTGCGATGTGCCACAATCATCACTTTTTGCATTGGGGAAATTGCCATTTACCTGTCCTGAATCACTTTGTTTCGTATCGCGCAGCAACTGAACAGTTCAAAAACTCAAATGTCGCGCAAACGACAAAAAAACAGCTTCTCAAAGCTGCTCAAGCCGCGACAACAGCTCATCTACGCACTTGCCCATCTTCTCTTGAGCGGCCTTCTTGACCGCCTCGATCTCTGCGCGGCGCTCTTCCAGCAACGCCTGCACCTCTCCTGCGGCCTGTTGCTCGGCCTGAGCAATCGCCGCATCAATCGCCTCCTCCCGTTGCTTTTGAGCCTTTCGGAACGCCTCATCATACTCACGACGAGCCTGCTCAACCCTCTCTGCGGCCTCTTTACGTGCTTTTTCAACTATCTCTTTGGCCTGATTTTCCGCCTCTTTGATTTGTTTAATCAGTTCCATCGTATTCGTTTCCGAAAAGCTTAGGTTTTTCCATAAAAAAAGATTGACTATCTTTTTTTATTGTTACAAAAAGAACATATTCCAAAGAAAACCGAACAAGTCGACGCGATTTTAATGATTTATTGTTCAATCTCAAGCATTATTCAGCAGTTTTTTATTTTCCCGCCAATTTTTCAATCATTTTTTTCTCTTCCATCGCTTTGATGACCAGCGCCGCAAGGCTGGCCTTTGGAAACACAGAATTGTCAAAAACAAGGTTAAACGCCGGTTCACGCGGGTTTTGCTGAGCATAATAGGCCCGCAAACGAGCGCGTTCTTTTTCAATACGCTCCAGTTTTTCCGCCGCGGCCTGACGACTTATCGACTCCCGTTGACACAATCGAGCGATCCGCCATTCTTTGGGCGCCTCTATCCGAAGACTTAACCCATTGGCCACATCCGACGACACGGCCGCCCCGCCACGACCAATGATGATACAGTAGCCGTTAAA
>JAAYQH010000496.1 GCA_012519365.1 Planctomycetota bacterium
GCATCACAGGCGAACAGAACGATATAAAATTGATCGGCAATGGCAAAACAGTCAGGATTTACACCGATGCCTCACAAAACATTCTTTACGTTAAAGAAGACGACAAAGAGCCTTATGAATATATCTACAAAAAAGAAGAACAATTCGAACCTGCCCAAACAAATGTTGCAGTTAAACTCGATGACAACAACGTGAACCGCGTCGTCATAACATTCGATATAGAAGGCGTTTCTTATACGATGACGGCCACCCGCCGCGGCGGGACGTAATCTGAAATCTCAAATTTCAAACGTGAAAATGGTTAAACTCCAAACTCAAAACTCAAAACTCAAAACTCGCCGCCGCGGCGCGGCCCTGCTGGTGGTGCTGTTTATGATTATGGCGGTGGTGGTCATTTCGCTGGGCATTCTGTACCGCGCCGATATGACGGCGGCCGGGGCACAGAACTACGCCCTGCGCACTCAGGCCGACTACATCGCCTGGGCCGGTCTGGAACACGCCCGCGCGCTGATACTGGCCAATCCCAATGACCCCAACACACCAGACAACCCCAATCATCAGGCACCTTACACGCTTGATGACAATGGAATTTATTACTATTACCTTTCTCCAATTGGTGAACCCAATCAATTGGCGGATCCCAATTGCTGGCGATACGACAGCATTGAGTGTAAAGTGTACTATAATAAAGACAACACACAGACCAACCCCCGTAGTATTTTGACTACATCCATCCTGTACGACCCCAACAGCCACACCGCCTGGTTTACCAACATCCGGCATTCTCAGGAATGATGTCAAACTCTGTCCCCGCACCCGCAAGCTTCGCTTGAGGGTGCCACCCGATGCTTGAGGGTGCCACCCGATGCTTGAGGGTGCCACCCAATAAACTGCACATCATCGGCAATGCGTCCGATAACCTGCCGTCGTCAAACATCGTAATCCCGCTCGGAGAACGCGTGTTGACCATTTGCGCCTCAGGCCGTCCCCGCCGCGATTTGTTTTGTATAGTTTATAGTGGTTCAGGCTTTGGCGGAGGCTAAAAAGGCGTTTTCACTACTGGAAAACGCCTTTTGTGGCATTTTTGCTCGCCTCCTTGCCCAACCGGCCCGGCCGAAACCAAAACCAAACAGGCTGCCGGTTTACAAGGAATTTGGCATTTATAGAGCAAAATTCTGAACGCTTGATTAAGCCCGGCCGGACTTGTGACGACATCAGTACCGGTAACGATAAAATCGAAGGGCACCGTTATGGCCAATTTGAACATAAAAACATTTAGACGCACGGCGGCGTTTACGCTAATCGAAATCCTGGTCACCGTCGTCATTCTCGCTATTGCCGCGCTGATTGCCGTACCGATGATGGGCAGTGCCGCCGATATACAGGTGCGCAGTGCCGCCCACCGGCTGGCGGCCGACCTCGAATACGCCAAAAATATGGCCATCACATACCAGCGTCCTTTTGCCGTTGTTTTTGATACCTCAGCGGGCAACACCAACGGCTATCAGATTCCCAATGAATCACATCCCGTCAGTGGACAGGACTTTGACGTTCGATTCGCCAAAGAACGTAATCTGAGCCGTGTGAAAATCACCAGGCTGACCCTTGAACCCGGCACATCGCCTACCACGGTGACCTTTGATTATATGGGCACCCCAAAGATTGGTGAAGATTCGCTTAACAAAGGGCAAATAACCCTGACCGCAGACGGCTTTAGTCTTGTGGTCAACATCGAGCCGCTGACCGGTTATGTCACGATAGACACGATAGAATAGACAGATGCTTGAGTTTTTGTTCAAACAACACGGTTCCCCTATCGGCCTGGACATTGGTCACACGATGATCAAGATGATCCAGCTGAGCCAACGCGGTGAAAACCGGCGTGTGGAGGCAGCTGACCAGACTCGCATCGATAGCCAGCTTGAGGTCGGCTCGGACCTGTGGCGTGAGGCCGTAACCGAGGCGGTGGGGCAGATGCTCCATCGCAGCCGATTCGCCGGTCGCAAGGTCGTTTCGTGCCTGCCGGGCGACGTGGTCAAAATCAAAAGCCTGCGTGTGGACAGCCTTGAGCCGAGCGAGATCGACGCCCTGATCGCCGCGGAGGTTGCCCCCCGTCTGGGACTGAATCCCCATACTGACGAATTTCGCTACACCGTCGCCGGCAGCGTTTTTCAGGGCGAGCAGATGAAAAACGAGGTCATCTTCTTAGGCATCAGCCGGGAGCAGCTGGCCGCTCACATCGCCATGCTTGAGCGGGTCGGACTGGAGCCGGTGGGCATTGAAACCATCCCCGGCGCGCTGTTTCGCAGTTTTCAGGCGACCCTTCGGAGACGGGAGGATAAAGAGCTCGTCAGCGTTTTTGTTGATCTGGGCACGAAGTACACCACGGTCATTATCGGGCGCGGCCAAAGCGTCGTCTTTGTCAAACAAATTCCCCTGGCCGGACAACAGTTTAACGAACAGGTCGCCGGACGCCTTGGCATCAGCCTTGAGGAGGCGACGGACCTGCGCGGCCGTCTGCTCGAAGGCGGGCCGAGCATCGACGCCGATACCGTCCGCGTGGTTCGGGATGCGATGAGCGACTCGGTTGAAGAATTGGCCCACGAGATTTCGCTGTGTTTCAAATATTACGCCGTCACATTCCGGGGCCAACGCCCCGATGAAGCGGTGTTTGCCGGCGGGGAAGCCTATGAACCGGCGCTGATGGAGGCGCTGAAACGTCATCTTGGAATGCCGATTCGCATTGCCGAGCCGCTGCGGGGTTTTGATCTGAGCCGTGCCGATTTCGATCGGCGGTGCCATCCGGAGTTGTGCGAATGGACAATCGCCGTCGGCCTGGCGTTAAGAGGATTCGAACAGGTCGGCCTTTTGACCGAACGGCCGCCATTGATCGGAAACGAGTTATGAACGAACTGGACTTTTTACCGGATTGGTATCGAGCGGGGCGCCGGCGCAAACAGCGTCACCACCGCCATTATGTTCTGTTCGGGCTGATTGTCGCACTGCTGGCCGGGTGGAGCTTTATGCTCGGCCGCTCCGTGGGCGGACTGAAGGCCCAAAACCGCCAAATCGAATCGGTCCTTAAAGACGGGCAGCAATCCCTTCAAAGCGCCCTGGCCCTGCAATCGCAAATCGACCGCCTGAGCCGCCAAAACGACATCCTGGCAGCGCTGACCCCGCGGACCGCTGTCAGTGTTATCCTTGGCGAGTTGTCCCATTGCGTCAACCCGCGCATCATTTTTAATCGCGTCGTCCTGAACCAGGAACCGATAAAAGAGGCCCAAGACCCGCCCTCGGCCTCGGAAACCGGCGTGATTCGCATCGGGGGTTCGGCCAAACAGACCGCGTCTTCGGTGGTGCCGACGCGGCCGCAGCAAACCGCGCTGAGGCTGAGCGGCATTGCCGCCGACGCCGCCGACGCGGCCCAGCTGATCGAACATCTGGAAAACTCCGCCTACTTTAAGGCTGTCGCCCCGGCCTTTTCGAGGGCCAAAACCATCGACAACAAAACCGTGACTGAGTTCGAAATCGTCTGTACGGTCGCTGATTATGAGATCCTGAGGGATAGCCGATGAGAAATCCGCACAAACAACATTTGATTCTCATAACAGCGGCATTGCTGATGGCCGCAGGGATCGGCGTCTTTCGCGTCGGGCCTCTTCTTCGTCAGCGACAGGCCCTGGCCGAGACGATCCGGCAGCATCAGCAAACCCTCAAAGAAATTCACACCAGCGGCGCCGGTCTGGACGAGCTGGCCGGCCGGCTTGAGCATCTGCAACCGCAGGCGGCAGTCTTTGAGGCACGGATTCCGCCTGATCGAAGTTTCGGCACCCTGTGGCAGCGATTGGCCGACTTGATGAATCAGTATCACCTTAGCGACCAGCGTATCCAGCCCGGCCCGGCCGTCGAATCTGACCGCCTGGGGGCTATCCCTCTGACGCTGGCGGCGGTCGGCTCGATGCGCGATGTTTTTGCCTTTTTTCAGGCCGTCGAACAGTGGGATCGTCTGATTCGATTTGAGCAGGTGGAGCTGCTCAATAACGGTCCCTTCGACGGCAGCGTCAAACTCAATGCCAAGGCCGTCCTGTATTATCAGGTCGAGGCGGAGAGGGACTAAACGCAATGAAAACCGTTTTAACACGCAGTGGTGAATAACGTTATGGCATATGTCAATAAAACAAACAGTGTCCCTTCGGCGGCCAATCCGCTTCGGTCGCCGAGCCCCAAAACCATTGCCGCCATCGTCTTAATAGCGCTGATGGCGGTGCTGTGGCTGCGCGTTCTGACCGGCGGACAAACCGCCCCTTCAGCGGCCCTGGCTGCCGAACAAGCAATGCTGGTCGCCACAACAAAACCAACCGAGACTTCTGTGCGTATCGAACCGGCGGCTTTGCCGATCCTTGAGGGCCGACACGACCGGCTCGGCGTTGATTTGTTCTCGGCGGCCAATTGGCCCGACTTTCGTGCGTCTGCAAACGCCGCCGATCCCGTCGATGAGCATCTCGCCCAACGGCAACGGCAAAAAGCCCTCCTTGACAGTCTGAGCCAATCGCTGCATCTGGATGCCATACTGCAAGCCGGACAAAACGTCTGTCCGCGGGCCTGCATCGACGGCAAGGTTTTTTCAGAGGGACAGACCTTGACGGTTAAGAAAGACAAAGAAATGTACGAATTAACAGTCTCACAGATCGACGACAACCGGGTTGTGTTGACCTGGGACCAATGGAGCGTCGTTTTGAAAATGGCGGAATCCGAAGACGTCGATTAAATCGAAAGGATGGTGTCTTATGTTGTTAGGCAGAAAAAATCGAATCCACACACGCCCAAAACTGACCCGCACGCTGCCTGCGCTGGCGGTGCTGGCCGTCTTTACGGTGGTCACCTTAGCGCAGGAGCAGGCCCTGCAGCCGGCCGAACCGGTCGCCGCTGAACCGACAGAGGTGCTGGCCGAACCGGCCCAGCCGTCAACGCCGCACGCCAAACCCCAGGCCCCTCAGGACCAAGAAGAGTTCCTGCCGGTTCTGGACGGCCAATCGATCCAGACGATCAGTTTCCGCAAAGATATGCCCATTCGGGATGCCCTGCGGATGCTGGCCCAGCTGTATCAGAAAAACATCGTGCCCTCGGCCAAGGTGGACGGCATCGTTACCGTATCCCACCTGTACGATGTGACCTTCGAAGAGGCCCTTGAGTCCATTTTGGGCACCCACAAGTACGAAATCAAAGATAAATTCATCAAGGTGTACACCAACGAAGAATTTATGCAGGACAAGTCGCGTTTTGAGTACGCCTCGATCAAACTGTTCTACATCAACGCCGAAGAAGCCCAGAAACTGGCCACGCCTCTGCTGAGCGAATTCGGCCAAATCGGCGTCACCAGCCCGGCCAAACAGGATACTGTCCCCGGCGAGGGCGGCGACTCGCTGGCGATTAACGATCGGCTGGTGGTCAACGACTATCCCGAAAATATTGAGAAAATTCGCAAGATGCTGGCCGAAGTGGATGTTGCCCCTGCCCAGGTATTGATCGAAGTAACCGTCATGGAAGCGACCCTCAATGAAGAGCTCGATTTCGGTATTGACTGGACGACGGTGCTTGGAAATGAGCCGGGCTTTCGCATCGTTGACCCCGAAGACGATTCTTCCACGCTTTTAATGCATCAGTCCGGCGCCAAACAGTTCGGCGGGATCTTCTCGGTCGGTATCTCCATCGATGACGTTACGGCTGCACTGACCGCCTCGGAAACCATTACCGACAAAACCGTCCTGGCCAATCCCAAGATTTTGGCCCTGAACAAACAGGCCGGTAAACTGATTATCGGTAAACAGGAAGGCTATCGAGACTCGACCACCATCGCCAGCGGCGGCAATGCCACGACCGAACAGATTGAGTTTCTCGAAAGCGGTACGGTGCTGGAGTTTCGTCCCTTCATCGGCAAAGACGGTCTGATCCGGATGGAACTGCGGCCTGAGCAAAGCGACGGCAGCATTTCGGTTGAAGGCCTGCCCAACAAAACCACGACCGAGGTCGTTACCAACGTGATGGTCAAAGACGGACACACCATCGTTCTGGGGGGTCTGTTCAAAGAAGAGACCAACCTCAGCCGCACCCAGGTGCCGGTCTTTGGGGATATCCCCCTGTTGGGCGAACTGTTTAAGAAAACCGGCGACGAGTCCAAACGGACTGAGTTAATCGTCCTGATTACGCCCCATATCATTCAATCGCCCGAAGAGGCCGACGGTGCAACGCGGGCTGAAGATGTCTCACGGCTCTCGCACGCCATTCGCAAAAGCATTCACGGGCTGAGCC
>JAAYQH010000497.1 GCA_012519365.1 Planctomycetota bacterium
CCACCAACCCCCCCCGCCACTATCACCATGCCAGGGCACGGCGAATCACATCTTTGGCCTTTTCGAGAGCATCGGGCAATTTGTCAGCATCCTTGCCGCCGGCCTGGGCCATCTGAGGCCGACCGCCACCGCCGCCGCCGACAACAGGCGCAATCTGCTTGACAATATCGCCGGCCTTGAGGGTCTTGATCAAATCATCGGTCACCCCGGCCAGCAGCGTCACTTTGCCGTCGCCGTCTGCAGTACCCAGCACAATCACGGCGGATTTGGCTTTTTTCTTAAGGCTGTCCATCGCCGTTCGCATCTGTTCGATAGAAGACTCAGGAATCTGCCCGACAATCACCGCCGTGCCGCCGATTCGCTCGGCCTGCTCATAGAGTTTGGCGGCCTGGGCCATCGTATCGGTTACACCGCTGCGGCCGGCACTCTTGAGCTGCTTGGTCAGGACCTTGTTGTCCTCAACCAATTTCCCCACCCGCACGACAATCTGCTCGGCTGGCGTCTTGAGCATCTCGACCAGCTCATCGACAATGCGCGACCGCTCGCTCAGATACCGCATCAGAGTTGGCCCCGTCAGCGCGGTAATCCGTCGCACCCCAGCGGCCACACTTTCCTCTTTAATAATCAAAAACCCCCCGATTTGCCCCGTCGAGCTTACGTGCGTGCCGCCGCACAGTTCTTTGCTAAAGGCCTCATCCAGCCTGTCGGCCGAGGCCGCCCCCACCGCGACAACCCGAACCATCTCGCCGTATTTTTCGCCAAACAAGGCGGTCGCCCCGGCCTGTTTAGCCTGCTCAATCGGCATCACTGCCGTCGTGACCGGCACATCCTCATCAATCTTGTCCTGAATGAGCGATTCAACCTGTCGAATCTCCTCTTTGCTCAGGGCTCTGGGCCAGGTAAAGTCAAACCGCAAATAATCCGGACACACCAGCGACCCTTGCTGTTTGACCGCATCGCCGAGAACCTGACGCAGCGCCCATTGCAGCAAATGGGTAGCCGTATGATTCTTTCGACTGGAACGGCGCTGGCGGTCAACCTCCGCCGTTACCTTTTGGCCCACCTGCAGCGTCCCTTCCAGCAGCCGCCCGCGATGCAGAACACAATCGGCCAGCTTCTCGGTCGTCTCAACCGCGAAGACCCCCTCGCCGGACTTGATCATTCCGCAATCGCCGACTTGCCCGCCGGACTCGGCATAAAAACACGTCCGATCCAAAATCAGCCCGACCGTCTTGTTCGGATCGCTCAGCGAACCGCTTTGGCACAGTCCGGAGGCATCCACCCACCCCATCACCGTCGCCTCGCAGCAATCGGTGGTGTACTTGGCACTGTCGTCGGTTACCGGCAGCTCCACCCCCGACAGCATAGCCGCCATCGAGCCGGTTTTCTGAGCGGCACGGGCTCTGGCACGCTGCTGCTCCATCAACGTCTCAAAGGCCCCGATGTCCACCTTCAAACCCTGCTCACGCGCCAGCAGCTGCGTCAGATCCAGCGGAAAACCATACGTATCGTAAAGTTGAAAAACAGCGTATCCGTCAAGGGTGTCGCAGCCTTTGTCTTTGGCCTGGCGTGCAGCGGCAGCGAAAATCTCCAGCCCTCGGTCCAGCGTCCGCCCGAACGACTCTTCCTCGGCCTGAATTACCGAGGCCACAAACTGCCGCCGCTCGACAATCTCGGGAAAGGCCGTGCCCATCTGGTCCACAACCACATCCACCAGCCGATGCAAAAATGGCTCATGCAGATCAAGCGACCG
>JAAYQH010000498.1 GCA_012519365.1 Planctomycetota bacterium
AATAGTTCTCCCCCTGCAAAGGGGGAGTGTCGCCGAAGGCGACGAGGGGGTAGAAAACAGGGGAAATTCGGTAGCCGCAAGGCGGTCAAACGGGAGCAATCCAATGCTGGATGAGAGCTTGAACAATCTGCAGGAGTTAAAGACGTTTCGGCGTGAACTGCGAAGCGGTATGACGCCGGCCGAAGCGCGGCTGTGGACGTACTTGAAGGGCAAGCAGCTTGACGGACGCAAGTTCCGTCGGCAGCACAGCTTTGGCGGCTATATTTTGGCCTTTTACTGTCCGGCTGAACGGCTGGCGATCGAACTGGATGGCAAGCCGCATTTTTATCCGCAGGCGATGGAGTATGACCGTCGACGGGATGTGTTTTTGAAACAGCACGGCGTGTTGGTGCTGCGGTTTGTCAATCGTTGGGTATTTGAAAATCCCGACGGCGTCTTGAACCATATCTGCGAACATTTTGGTTGGCGGGATAGGGTGAATGGATAGTTGACGCAACCACCCCGGCCGCTTCGCGGCCACCCCTCCTTACAAAGGAGGGGAGCTGAACCAGAGTGTGGGGTAGCTGATGGTGATTTTTTGGGGGATGTGATGAATTTATGGCTTGAGACAATCGGGGTGTTCGCCGTCGCGGCGACGGGGATGCTGCTGGGGCATATCGCCTCACGGAGTGGGGCCCGGTCGCTGGCGGCGGCGCTGGGGGTATCATTTTTGCTGGTGGGGCTGGTTTTGCTTGGGCGTTTGCCGGCGGTGATTTATTCCTGGCCGATGCTGTATCCTCTGGCGGCCGGTCGTGTGCGGTTTGTGCTGCTGGTGTTTGCGGTTACGCTCGGGTTCAGTGCGCCGCTGGCCCAGTTGAGAAGTCCTCGGGTACGGATGCTGGTCTGTGTGATGATGGCGATGTTTGTTTCGGCGTTGACGATTTTGCCTTTTGTCGGGCCTGCGGCAGTGCAGGGGCAGTTGGCCGCGATAGGGACTCAATGGGATGCCGATGGCGTATGTCGTCAGTCGCAGCCGTTTACCTGCGGTGCAGCGGCAGCAGCTACGGCGTTGCGGCGGCTGGGGATTGAGGCTGAGGAAGGGGCGTTGGCGGTGGCGGCTCGCACCGGGCCGATGATCGGTACGTCGGTGTGGACCTTGTATCAGGCTCTGGATGAGCAATTTACACCGCAAGGGGTCTCCTGTTCGTTCAGTATGTTCGACAGGCTCGCGGCGGTTCCACATAACAGCGTGATGCTTGCGGTGATGCGCGACACCGCCTTTAGCGATCATTGCGTGGCTGTGCTGGAGATGACCGCACACACCGTCACCCTCGCCGATCCGGCGCAGGGACTGGTGCGGCTTTCGATGGAGCAGTTTATGAGCTCATGGCGCGGCAGCGGCATTGTCCTGCGACGAGCGGCCGAGGCATAATGTTAACAACTTAGGGGCAGACTGTGTGTCTGCCTCAGAGATGTTCCACAGTTCAACGACAGCGGTCTTGACTGTCCCTTCGGGGCGGCAATAGCGTGGCGGCGCGAAAGCGCCCGATACGATGATGGTTATGATTTGTTCACCTGTTGGGCCAATTGGAAGGTGTCGGCGGCGATGGCCGCTTCTTCATCTGTCGGAATCACAAACACCTTGACGCGCGATGAATCGCTGCTGATCAGCCGCTCTTTCGGCTGGGCGGCTTCGTTGCGGGTCGGTTCAATGGCAATGCCGATTTGCTCTTGGTCGGCGCAGATGCGATGGCGCAACATGGCGTTGTTTTCGCCGATGCCGCCGGTAAAGACTACGGCGTCGAGGCGGCCCAGTGCGGCGGTATAAGCGCCGATGTACTTGGTGATGCGATAACAGAAAATGTCTATTGCCAATTGAGCGCGGCGGTGTCCTTTGGCCGCATGCTCCAGCAGATTGCGCATATCGTTCGAAACGCCGGAGATGCCCAGCAGGCCGCTTTGTTTGTTGCACATGGTGTTAAGTTGTTTGATGTCGTAGCCCTTGTCGGCCAGATAAAACAGAATCGCCGGGTCAATGTCGCCGCAGCGTGTGCCCATGACCACGCCTTCCAGCGGGGTTAGTCCCATGGAGGTATCGACGCTTTTGCCGTCTTTGACTGCTGTAATGGAGCAGCCGTTGCCCAGATGGCAGGTAATGATGCTGGCGTGTGTGCCGGCCGAACCCAGCAGCGCCGCGCAACGATGGGCAACATAGCGATGGCTGGTGCCGTGAAAGCCATAGCGGCGCACGCGGTATTTTTCATAAATCTCATACGGCAGGCCGTACACGTACGCCTTTTCAGGGATGGTCGTATGAAAGGCCGTGTCAAAACAGGCTGTCTGAATCGCATTTGGCAATGCGTGCATGGCTGCGCGAATGCCGGTTAGATTCGGCGGGTTGTGCAGCGGCGCCAAGTCGGCGTAGCGTTCAATCGAGCTCAGGACGTGGTCATCGATGATGACCGAGGCGGTAAATTCCTCGCCGCCGTGGACGACGCGATGACCGACGGCCTCGATCTCGGCGATTTGACCAAGCACCCCGATTTTTGGGGCCGTCAATGTTGCCAAAATCACCCGCATGCCTTCGTCGTGGTCGGGAGCCTCGACGGCGGCGGTATGTTTGTTATTGTTGTATTGATGCACCAGATTCGCCTGCGGCTCGCCGATTCGCTCTACGATTCCCCGCGCCAAAATTGTTTGCTGCGGCATCTCAAACAACTGGTATTTAATCGATGAACTGCCTGCGTTAATCACTAAGATTTTCATCCGTGTTGGACCTTTCTTATACAAAATCCCCAAAACCTATGAAATAAAAAACCCTATTATGTAAAAAAAGATTGATTTCGTCAACGCTTGTCTTCAAAATCTTATCCTTTCTAAAGACCACCCCCCAAAAAGCCGATAGAGTCTTGGTGGTCAGACTGTCCGTGTTGTTTTGATATGAGGAAGGGATTAAGACGGTGCACCGTAAACGAAATCAGCGTGCCTTAAATGTGATTCGGATGTTGCGCACCCGACAGCGCAACCAAGATCAACAGATAGATATTCTGTGTCGCGATAT
>JAAYQH010000499.1 GCA_012519365.1 Planctomycetota bacterium
GCTCACCTACCTGATCGGCGGTCGAAAATCCGCCACCGCTCTGGCAAAGGCCAATCAATACGACCTTATCCACGCGCATTTTATTATTCCGACCAGTCCGCTGGCCCGGACGATTCGCCGCCGCACCGGCATCCCGTATCTGGTCACCTGCCACGGCAGCGACGTGCCCGGCTACAATCCTGACCGTTTTGGCCTGCAGCACAAACTGCTGCTTCCCTACTGGAAATCACTCGTCCGCAGTGCCGACGCCCTGGTCAGCCCCAGCGAAAACCTCAAACAACTGATCTTAAGCCACTGCCCCGAGCTGGACATCCATGTCATTCCAAACGGCTATGAACCGGCCGGCTTTGATCGCACTCGCCCGCGCCAAAACAACATCCTGCTGTGCAGCCGCCTGTTTCCGCGAAAAGGCTTTCAATACGTCATAGAAGCCGTCAAAGACCTCTCGCTAAACTGGCAGGTGCATATCATCGGCGACGGAACCTATCTGGAACCATTGAAAGCCAAAGCCCACGACTCCAAAACGCCCATTATCTTTCACGGCTGGCTGGATCGCGATTCGGCCCCATTTAAGGCGTTGTATGAGACCAGCTCGATTTTCATCCTACCCTCTGAGGCGGAAAACTTCCCCACCGTTCTGCTGGAGGCGATGAGCGCAGGCCTTGCCGTCATTGCCAGTTCCGCCGGCGGCTGTCCGGAGGTCATCGGCGATGCCGGCCTGCTGGTTCGCCCGCGCGATGTTGACGACATCCGGCGCCAACTGCTGCGCCTGATTGAAGACCCCGCCCTTCGTGCTGGCCTGGCAGAAAAGGCCGCCCGGCGCGTCAGCTTCTTTACCTGGCAAAACATCACCCAACGCCACCTCGAACTCTACCAAACCCTCATCCGCCCATACCCCCGCGGCACGACCTGATGACCCGGTAAAATCCAAAACTCAAACATCCTTCCCGCCACAGCTGGCCTCTCGGCATTCTTGACAGCGACACTCGTCTTTAGATTTTCCATCTTTTCCTTGAAGCTGCACGGGGTGCGAGTATAATGAATCGACAAAATTCACTTTTAAGGATACGTAAAATGGCGTTGTTAAATGTCAATATTGATCACGTGGCAACGATTCGCCAGGCCCGTCAGGCCGATGAGCCGGATCCGGTCTGGGCGGCGGTGCAATGCGAATTGGCCGGAGCCAACGGCATCACTGTCCACCTGCGAAAAGACCGCCGGCATATCAATGACCGCGATGTGCGTCTGCTCAAAGAGACCGTCGCCTGCAAGTTCAACCTCGAAATGGGGATGGACGCCGAAATCGTCAAAATTGCCGAAAAAATCCGTCCGGACCAGATCACCCTCGTGCCGGAAAATCGCGCCGAACTGACCACCGAAGGCGGTCTGGACTGTGTCGGGCAATTGAAACAACTCACCGAGGTCGTCAAACGAATGCACCAAAAAGGGATATTGGTCAGCACGTTTATCCTGCCCGATGAACAACACATCCTGGCCTCGGCCGAAGCCGGCTGCGACGCGGTCGAGCTGCACACCGGCTCCTATGCCAACGCCGCAACCGACGCACAGATCGAAAAACACCTCAACGAACTGCGCGATGCCCGCGATGCGGCACTGACCGCCGGGCTGGTTGTCCACGCCGGCCACGGCCTGACCTATCGCAACATTCGCCCCGTCGCGTGCATCGAAAAACTCTGTGAATTTAACATCGGTCACAGCATCGTTGCACGGGCCGTACTGGTGGGAATGCAACAAGCAGTACAGGAAATGAATAACCTTATCAGGGAACCATTTTAACCTGCACTACAGGAGATTGTCTTATGTTTACCGGCTCATTTGTAGCGTTGATTACGCCGTTTAGTGACGGACAAGTTGATTTTGAAACGCTCGATGAACTCGTAGAGTTTCATTTGAACAGCGGCACCGACGGCATCGTGCCCTGCGGTACGACCGGCGAATCGCCGACGCTGAGCCACGAAGAACACAAGGCCGTCATCGAACGCGTCGTCAGCCTTGTGGACGGCCAAGTCCCTGTCATCGCCGGCACCGGCTCCAACAGCACCGCCGAGGCCATCGAACTGACCGCCCACGCCCGAAAAATTGGCGCCGATGGCTCGCTTCAGGTCTGCCCTTATTACAACAAACCCACCCAGGAAGGCCTCTATCAGCACTTTAAGGCCATCGCCGAAGAAGTCGATATCCCGCTGGTGTTGTACAACATCCCAGGCCGTTGCGGCGGCAGCGGACTGGCAGTCGAGACCATTGTCCGCCTGGCCGAGATGGAAAACATCGTCGCCATCAAAGAAGCCTCCGGCAACCTTGACCTGGCCAGCGAAATCGTCCTGTCCACGGAGTTAACCCTGCTGTCCGGCGACGACTCGCTGACCCTGCCGATCGCTTCGGTCGGCGGAAAAGGCGTCGTCAGCGTGGTGGCCAACATCGTTCCTGCCGATGTCAAAGCAATGACAGATTTGATTCTCGAAGGCGATCTGACCGCAGCACGCAAATGGCATCAAAAACTTTTCGCGCTGGCCAAAAACATGCTCGGCCTGGCAACCAACCCCATTCCCGTCAAAACCGCCATGGCTATGCTGAATATGGCCTCGGACGAATTGCGTCTGCCGTTAACGCCGCTGACCGAAGACCAAAAGAGCAAACTCAGAGACTGTCTGACGAAGTACGGCCTGCTGTCCTGACCCTGGCGCACTTTATCAGGATAGGACAAACCGGCAGATTCCTCCAGCAAGACAGAACCGCAGGTCATATAACCGCAGACGCCGGTCGCTCCGACTGGCGTCGGCCCCCGGTGAATTCAGAATTGCTGCCGTGCCCTCAAACAAAAAAAACACCGCCGATGGATCAGACAGCATCCGCGCAAAGTGCCAAACAGGCTTATTTCTTTTCGGCCCTGGGTCTGATATAAACGTACCCTTTGCCTCGCCCGGCTGACTTAAAACAATTGAATTGATGAAGATATAAACTCACCGTCCCCTCCGACAAACCGGTTTTTTCGGCGATTTCTTTTTTCGATTTGGGACGTGAACTCATAACCTTGCACAACTTATACGGGCCGGACCCCACCTTGGGATGGTCTTCTTTGACTCCCTGCTTTTTCGTTTGAATCGATTGCACAAGCGCGTTGATCTGTGTATCCAGCGCCTGTATCTTTTCCATGATTTTTTGGCGCTTGGCCGTCAACTGTTTTAGCTGTGTCAGTTGTTTTTTATTCTGCATTTCAGATTCTCCGTATTA
>JAAYQH010000500.1 GCA_012519365.1 Planctomycetota bacterium
CGAAAAACCCGCCACTGTTACCGTCCTGCATAACGGTGTACTTGTCCAGGATCATTGGGAAATTCAAGGCTCCACATTCCACAAGCGACGTGCAGCGTATGAACCGCATCCAGAGAAAATGCCGCTGCGACTTCAGGATCACGGCAATTTGGTGCGTTTTCGCAACATCTGGATTCGTCCCCTCGAGGACTAATAAGTAAGCGCCCCCTAAGCCGTAAGGTTTGTACCATCTGCGGTTTCAGAAAAGTGAATGGACAACGATGCGATTTGACGAATTGGATGTGAAACCTCAGATTCAAAAAGCCCTGGCCAAAATGGGCTATGAAGCGCTCACCCCAGTGCAGGAACAGACCCTGCCGCATATTCTGGCCGGGTGGGATTTGGTAGCCCTGGCCGAGACGGGCTCAGGAAAGACGGCCGCCTGCGCGGTGCCGCTGGTTCAATCGGTCGATCCGGCCAAACGCACCGTGCAGGCGCTAATTCTTGTGCCGACACGCGAATTGGCGCTGCAATACGTCACGGAAATTTCACAAATCGCCCAATACACCGATATTGAATCGTTTGCGATCTATGGCGGCTTTTCCATGGCGATTCAAATGGGCAAACTGGATCACGGTGTGCATATCCTTGTCGCTACGCCAGGCCGACTGATTGATATGCTCTACAACACCTCATTGCGACTGGCGGACGTGCGAACGCTCGTCTTGGACGAGGCCGATGAAATGCTCAATCAGGGCTTTGAGCAGGATGTTGAATTTATCTTCTCGTGCCTGGTTCACAAACATCAAACGCTTTTATTCAGCGCGACAATGCCGCCTGAAATCAAACATCTGACCCAAAAATACCTCGATAATCCTGTGGTTGTGGAACTGACCAAGGACCATGCCGCACCGACCTCACTGGAACATTGTTTCGTATGGCTCAACCCCCACGACCGCCTGAATAGACTGCTTGAACTGATCGAAACCGAAAAACCTACCCAGGCAATCCTGTTTTGCAACAGCCGTCACGGCTGCGAAACCCTGTTTGACCATTTGAAAAAGAAGATCGAATCGGTCGAGATGATTCATGGCGGACAGGATCAAAACAAGCGAACCAGCCTGTTTCGCCGCTTCAAAAAACAGCAAATTCACTATATGATTGCCACTGATATTGCCGCACGCGGGCTGGATTTTGCGCATACCTCGCACGTGATTAACTATGACTTTCCCCAAAGTGCCGAGGCCTATACGCATCGAACGGGGCGAACGGCACGGATGGGACGTAAGGGCCGGGCCATTACATTTTGTACACCGCGGGACATCCAGCGGCTTAAAACCGTTTTGCGTCAGAATAAAATCGAACCGGTATGGCTGGGCGAAGCGCCGGATTTATCCTCACCCAAACGAGGCAAGAAAACCGCCTCCAAAAACCGTTCACGTCAACAAGCAGGTGAAAAAAACAAGCAAGGCAAACGCCGTCGCCCGCGTGAAAAAAATAAACCTTCAACCCAATAGCCCACCCTGCTTCCACACACGGGCACATGCAGAATGACCCACAGCCGCCATAACAAAAGAAAATCCATGCGTGGTTTTGAATCAGAGGGTCAGGGCCGTATCAAAATCAAAACCGACAGAGAAGAGGAGTTTACAAGTCAGCTTTCAGCTCTATTGTTTACTAAAAAACGCTCAAGGATCTCGGCAATGTGCTCTTGTTCGATTGGCTTTTGTAAAAATTCGTCAAAGCCGACTGCTTTGGCCTTGCTGTCAATGGCTTCCAGACTCAAGGCCGAAATCGCCACCAACGGCAGGGCATAACCCATCTCCCGAAGTTGACAGGCCACCATAAAACCGTCAAGAACGGGAATATGAATGTCCACTATAGCCATATCATAGGGTTTTGAGAAAATTAAATCCAGCGCTGTCCTTCCGTCTGTACAACTTTCAAACTCACATCCCAGCCGCCTAAGGGCACGCTCCAACAAAACCTGACACCCTGGGTCGTCTTCAACTACCAAAACACGTGGGTGGAACTCTTCCCTGTCATCCATAATGTACTCCTCAAAAATTTGAAGTACAGTATATAATATTACCACCAAAAAACAACCGTCAATTTGACTTTTTTATATCCATTATAAGACAAAAAAGAGGTCTTTTGTTCTATGTTTGTTCATTTCCAGATTTATTTTGTCCCTTTACTTTTTTTAGTAAGACAAGTCATCACAGGGTATTATAAGGATATGCTATAAGGTTAAATGCGCATGGCGATGAGCATGGCATTCGATATTGACAGCAACCGGCAGCGACGCGATATGGCATGGAGCAATCTCGATAAGCACCGCCAGGGCGGTGGTCTTACCGCCCAGGCCCTGCGGGCCAAGGCCGGCCGCATTGACCGCCTCGAGCAGGTCATTTTCCAGCCGATCATAAAACGGCAGGATATGAGATGAGCCGATATCACGCAACAAGGCCTTTTTGCTCAGCAGGCACGACTGCTCAAAATTGCCTCCCATCCCCACCCCAACCACAAACGGCGGACAGGCATTCGGCCCAGCTGACTTTACAACGTCAACAATCCAGTTTTTAACCTCTTCTTCCGATGCGGTTGGGTTAAACATTCGGAATTGACTTTTATTTTCGCAGCCGCCGCCCTTGGCCATCAGCGAAATCCTCAGCCCGTCACCGGCGAGAATTTCATAATGAATGATGGCCGGCGTATTGGTAGTGGTATTAACCCGCTTGCCGAGCGGCTCGGCAACGACGCTTTTCCGGAGAAAACCCTCCTCGTAGGCGGCTGCGATGCCCTCGTTGATCGCATCCGCTAAGGTCGCGCGGGGGTTGTCCTTCGGCGGCACGACCCAAACCTCGGCCCCCTGCTCGACAAACACCACAACCAATCCCGTATCCTGGCAAATCGGGATCCGCTCTGCAGCGGCCAGACGGGCGTTTTCCAGGAGCTGATCAAGGATTCGCCGTGCTCGCGGATGGGTCTCGACCCGTCGGGCCCGTTCCAATGCGTCGTGCACATCCGCCGGCAACTCAAAAGCCGCCTTCAGAGACGCCTCCCGAACCGCTTGCACCACCAGGTTGTACTCAATCTCTCGCAGTTTCAACACTCCTGTGGGTTCGTTCTAACGAAATCGCCGCTCCCAACAAACCGGCATCATCGGATCTTATATGCCCCTTTTCGGCCTTTCTGCCGGCTTGGGCTTGGGCCTATGTTTTACGGCACCTGCACTTCAAAACTTTTGTATCGTGTATTGCCAACATCGTCGGCCACAGACACGGCAATCACATTCGGGCCGCTGTCCAGCCCCTCAATGCGAACGGTAAACACTTCCTCCAGCGTATCGCAGATCAAATCTTCCGGCAGGATGCTTTTCCATCGCTCATTGCTGTTGACGGTAAAGGCCACCTTACCGACAACGGTCAGCGCGTCGCGAACCGTCAAAGTCAACACGACAGCCTTGTCCTCAACACGCACTTGGGCATCGAAAATTTCCGGCGGTGCATTGTCAATCACAAACGGATCGCTGATCCGCGAGCCACTCAGTGCGGTATCCGGACTGTTACTCTTGGAATCATCAGCGGTTACGCGTATCTCATACCGGCCATCTTCAACCGTCCGCCCATCCCATTCAAAGCGCGGCTGGGTCAGGTCGTCTTTGAGCAAAATCCATCGGCTCCGCCCCACCTGTCGGAACTCAATCTTATAGATCAAGGCGTCGCGATTGTCGTCCTGAGCGGCAAACGTAATCTCAAAAATGCCCGGCTTGTTTTTATCGCTGGAACGGCTCACTTTGACACTGGTCACCTGCGGCGCGACATTCGGCACCACATGCGAGATCGCCGCCTCCCGGACAACGGGCGTTTTGTCCTCGGCCGAGGAGACCAATCGAAGCCGATATTGGAGAAAGCGTCCAATCGGACTTTGCAGGTCTGTCGGTCCGGTTATCGGCACATCTTCGCTCCAGGGAGAAAACGTGGGGTCGTTGGGATCCTTCACATTGCCGCTGCGGCTGGCCGCTCGAATCTCACAACCGGCAGGCACATCCGCCTCAAGCTGAATCTTGCCCCAACGAGCCGGCTGACCCGCATCAATTAACTGCGATCTAAACAGCCCCTGCTGTTCATAAGCCCGTTCCAGCCGAATCAAACGGGCCGGATTGGACAGCCCCACATAAAAATGGCCGTTCATCTGCGTCAGGGCGGTAATCTGCGCCGAGAGTTTGTCTTCATAGACAATGCTTTTTTCCTCAGTGGCCGGATTGACGGTATAGAGCCGTCCGTCGTTGCCGGTTCCCACCCACAACACATCGTCGGGCATCAACACGGCGTAAAAGACCGCCATTTCGCTGAAGATCGTTGTGACAAATCCATCCGGGGTGATCTTATAGATCTGTCCGGCGGTACGAGCCGACGGGGGTTGAGGCGGCGACGGCGTAGGTCGAGACGTCCCTTTCTGCGAGTCCTCACTGGACTGATCGCTGTTGGCGGTGTTCAGCGTCAGGCCATCCTCCTTCGGCTCATCGGATGAGTCACTGTCGGGACGGCCGGGCAGTTTGGCCATGGCCTCTGCAGCGGCCCGAATCTGCTGAGCGGCGGCCTGAGCGCTTGTCGCAGCAGCATAGACGTTTCCTTTCGCGTCGGTCAGCAACGCCGTAATTTCCGTCTGCTCGGAATCGTACAGCACGGATTGGGCTTTGCCGTCCAGCGAGAGTTTATAAATCAGCCCCCGCTGGTCGGTACCGGCATAGAGGATATCCTCGTAAATCGCCAGCGAGAGGATATTTTTATCCTGCGCATCATAAAAAATCTCCGCCGATTGACAGAACGGATCCAGGCGGAAAATCAGCCCCTCCGGGCCAGTGCCCAGGTAAATATTGTTCTCGCTGTCGAGGGCAATCGCGTAAATGTATTGTACTTTGTCGTCTTCGAATACCGTCTCAGCCTCGGCGCCGAGCCGAACGAGCTTGCCCTTTTGTCCGCTGACACCAATCAGCAGTCTGTCGGCCACATCCAGGGCCAAGGCAAAAACATGCTGATTGGTAAAGCCGTCACCCACGGTCGGATCGGCGGTTTGTTTGGGATAGACCTGAACGGCCTGATCGTTGAGAATGCGAATCACCGTGCCATTGGGGCTGGTGCCCAGATACAGCGCATGCCGCTTATCGACCAGCAGACAATTGATCGACCACACGTCTTTCAGCAGATCACCACATTCAACATGACGTGTTCGCGGCGCAAGCCGTAATGTGCCGGTGGAGTCCACAACCACTCTGTCGGTATCGCCTTTGGCAAAATCATCCCCGCTGTTGTGGCGGGTAATCACCGATGTAACCGCCATCACTCCGGCCGCAAGACACCAAAACAAAACACATCCTAAACGCGCATAATCCTTCATTCTTGGGTTGTTCATCTGTACTGTTTCCTGATATTAGGGTTGTTCAACGGTCAATTCAATCTGCGCGGCGCCGGAGACAATTTTATCCAACTCCACGTTGCTTTCGACCCAGTTTTTGTACGGCTCCATTGGCTGCAAACGCCGAGCATCCTGCAACAGGGCCATCCGTGTCGGCGGCAAGTCTGGAAGTTCATGCCGACGCATCGCCAGCCCGGTCGCGGGAACCGGCAGCACCACATACAGACGATTGCGCGGCATATTCAGCACCCGATTCAGCCCTGTCACCAGCGACTGGGTATCCACCACGCGAAACCGCTGCGGAGCGTTCTGATTCAAAAACGAATTATAGGTCGTCGCCCCCAACAACTGGAGCGGATACTTGCCCGCCGGCATCGTTTCAGGAATCTTCAACTCAATCGATGTTGTCGCTCTCGCCTCGCGAAACGTTTGCAGCATGACCTCGACCGTAATGGTCTGGCCGGGCTTGACGACGGCCTTTGACAATTGCGCCGACCAGATCGCCGCTGTACTATCGGCCGGCTCGATAACCATATCCAGTTCAATGGATTCCGGCTTGACGACGTCAAACGGATTGTTCAGCAACAGGGTCAATGTGCTGAGCAATTCCGACCCAACCTCGGTAACACTGCGACCGGAAGAGATATTCTCGAAGGTAATCGGCTCACCATCCTTTACTGCGATGCGTCCCTGATAAGACACCGTATGCTCCGGCGGAAGCGGCCCCTGCATCAGGGCCGACGCCTGGGCTACCAGCCGACCAATCATGGGGGTATATTCCCTGTCATAAGCCAAACGACACGCATAGGTCCGCACCTTCGGATCGTTATACC
>JAAYQH010000501.1 GCA_012519365.1 Planctomycetota bacterium
AACCCTTGACGCAAGCATGGAAATCAATACAATAAAAGTCGGGAATCCTAACGTTTACAGTGGCCCTAAGAAAGGGGTACAGTCAAAATCAACTCTTGGACATTGAATAAACTGAGATTTCCCGCTATAATTTATCCCTATGTTTGCCTTAATAATGCGCGCAAGCGTTTGACCACCTTAGCATTTTCAGGTGTCCCTGCAATATTGACATTTTCAAACGGATCCTTGCTGTGGTCAAACAGCATATTCCTGCCGCTGCTCCATTCGGTGTAAAGATATCGGTCAGTTTTGACGGCCTTGCCTGTTGCCCATTCACTGAAGATGGCTTCTTTCCAGGGTTGATGGGGAGCTTTCAACAGCGGAACGACGCTTTGACCGTCGAGGCGATGGCTGTCCGGCTGCGGTATGCGGCAGGCCGGCGTCATTGCCGCCGCGGGCATCGTCGCACTGGAAACGATGATCAACCGCCTGGCCGACGATCACCAAAACGCACGAACGCTTGCCCACGGCCTGTCAACACTCCCCGGCGTTACTTTGGATGTGAACGCGGTACAGACCAATATGGTCTATTTTTCACTAAACGACAACACGATATCGGATGACCAACTGCTCAATCAGGCGCAGGCCGGCGGCGTTCAATTCCTCTCGGTCGCTCCGCGGCGGTTTCGTCTGGTCACACACGCGGGAATAACCGAAACGGACATTCAAACGGCTCTCCGGATTCTGACCGGCATACTCGGCGGCCGTGCCTGTTTGGATTGATTTATGCTCAACCTGAAAAGAAGACCAATGCAATCCTGAACCCACTACGGCCAGTTGTCCGACAGTACGATAAAATCCAAAAGATCGATTCGGCCGTCGATGTTGGCATCGGCAGCGGTATTGAAGTGCTTCGGACAGACGCCCTCAATCGTCAGCCACGCCTGCGCTAACGCCAGCAGATCGTCCAGCCCCACGCCGTCCGGACAGGCCAAGTCGCCGCCCCGGGCAAATTCCCAACTGAGCCGCGGCGTATCGACACCGTCGGCGCACATCCGCCAGATGTGATTGCCGCCGTCACCCGACCCGACAAAACTCCACCCCAGATCGGCAAAGCCGCCCGCCGTTTTCATCTGCGCGCTGGTCAGCCCCCTGAAATTCATAATAAAAGTTTCCGAACCGGCTGACACATATCCGCAGGCATCAGAAACGCCCGATAATTCACTGTCCCAGACACTATTTCCAGAAAATGGACTGTAACCGAAAAATCCGATTAAGCCACCGCGGTATTGACCCTCAATCTCGGCCGACGCATAACATCTATACATACTGCCCATCTCCATTAGTCCGACAATCCCTCCACTGAATTTCCCATTAACCTGCCCCTTAAAATAGCAATCAAGCATCGTTAATCCCCCTGAATATCCGACAATTCCTCCGGCCCTTGCCCCACCGGCATTGACGGTTCCCGTAACACGACAACGCTGAATTAACCCGCTGCCATGGCCGAGCAGCCCCCCTATGCTTTTATAGCCGACGACGTTACCCGGCACATTGATTGTAACATTTTCAAGAGATACATTTCGCACGATTGCCCCCAACATCCCCCCAAACAAACCGATGGAATTACTATCCGCCAGAGGGTTGTGAATCGTCAGATTCTCGATACGATACCCCCGTCCATCAAATGTTCCGAAAAAAGTCGTATCGGCGATATAGAAATTGTCTCCACGAAGCTGCCCGGGTGCGATGACCGAATCCGTAAAGACGTATTCGCTCAAGTCAATATCATTGGTTTGCGCAAAACAATCATTGTAATATCGAGGCGATTGCCCGAGTTCAATTAAATCTTCGGCGCTTGCAATCAAAAACGGGTCGTCCGGTCGGCCCGAACCGCCGGAAAATGTCTTGAATACCAGATGAGGATAACGGCCTGCCCTGATCCCCCACACCGCCTCATCGTCAAAATCCCACCCGGCCTGTTCAAACGTCGCCCGTGTCTGCATCTGTTCGGTCGTCAAACCGGTTAGACCGGCAGGCGGTTCAGAATTCAGGTCGCATTTCTGAATATCCCAATAGCACGCTTCAAAATAGCCGGCTGGCATGCCGCAGAACTCGGCAACACTGTACCAATCCGCAGGATAAGGTGAATTAAATTGAACCTCACCGGCACAATACGATGAGGACGGCATGCCCCAGTTTCTACCAATAAAACCGCCGACATTGTACATTGCATCACCCACAATATCCACTTGCGCATAACAATCGGAAACTGTCCCCCCGTTATACCCGACAAATCCTCCCACATCCTCTAAAGCGCGGCCGTCTATCTTTCCTCTTGCTGACGATCGCGTAATCGTTGACGATTGCGTAGTAGGTCCGTAAATAATGCCACACATTCCCCCGGCATGGGACAATCTGGCTTGGGAAACAATATCAACCACAGCCGAGCAACCTTCCAGACCGTGTTTGAAAGATTGCAAATCAAGATATCCGCAAATCCCTCCAACCTCAGACGCGATTCGATCTGTCGTAAAAAACAACTCTGCCTCACAAAAACGGATCTGTATATAACCTATCGCCCTTCCACAGATTCCGCCGCCGCTGATTCCGTCGACAATTCGGCAAATCGCTCGATTGCGGTGCAAATTCACATCAAATGCCCTGCCGCAGATGCCGCCGACAACACCGTCCACAGAATCAAAGTTGACATTCGCGGTGCAAAAAGCAATTTCTATCTCGTGAACATTTCCCGCCTGCCCGCAGATACCGCCGCCGTATGCCATCGGTCCGGACAAAGTCCCTTCAACCGAACAATTGATAATATCGCCTTCAGCAAGGCCGCACAAAATGCCGACGTATTCGGCCGGCGCACCAATCTCGATGGATGCATTTTCGATCCGTAAATTTTTCACACGCCCGGGGTGTTGTACATGGCTGAACAGACCGACAGTGTTTTGGGGTGTTGTCGTCTGAAGTGTTAAATTGCGAACGGCAAAACCGGCGCCGTCGAATTGGCATTGTATTTTGGGCAGCCCCGATGATCCCCGATGGGCGGGATTATTCGGGTCAAAGACAATATCGTTGACCAGCACATAACAGTGATCGGCCCTATTGCCGCCCTGCGGAACGGCGATAAGTTGCTCCGGCGTGGAAATTTGATAGGGATTATCCATCGACCCGTCGCCCGGATTGGTGCTCCAGTCATAGCCCGGCGCAAACGACACACACAACCCGACCACCACTGCGGTAAACCATGCTCGATCGTTCATCATAACTCCTTTCCCTCGGCCGCCCTGTTCAGGTGAAAAAGACAGCCTCGCTTCGTATGGGCCTGTCCCGGTTTCAATACGCCCCGTCGCAATAATAGAAATATAGAGGTATTAAAGCAGATTACTCAGCATTTGTCAACCCCTCGCAACCGCAATAACCGCTGTTGCGTTCAGACGACATCGGGCTATAATACCATTAATAAACGCATAACACGGATAAAGGACAAAAAAATGGATCTACGCGATCTTGAAAAATACAGCTCGGCCATCACGCTGTCAGACATGGAAGTCTTTGTATTCCCGGAATTGATGTACAGCCTCGTGCTGGCCAATATCATGAGCCCGGTTATCTGGAAATGGCGGGATGAAGACTGCTTCAAAAAACTCGAAGGCAAAAGTCCCTGGCGACGGCTGATGCGGATGCGGCAGTATATTATGGACGAGTACGAATTCAACCTCGACCTGAACACGTGGGGCCTGACCGACAAAGAAACCGAGATGAAACGCTTTGAGCCCTGGCTCAGTCGCGAGCAAATCGCCCGCAGTAACACCCTGTTTGGCTACGAAGGCGACAAATACTATTTTGATGTCGATATTCGACGGCATTTCGGCCTTGACCAATACGAAGGCGATGTCATCCCCTACTGGAAGACCGAGACCGTCGAGGCAATGAACGCCTTTCGCCTGAAAGAAGGCTACAATACCGGTGCCGGTGAGTGTGTCTCGCTGTCCACGCTGTATGCAGCTGCGGCCTTTATTGTCTGCGGCATCCCACTGGACGATATTTATATGGTGCTGACCCCCCTGCACTCCCAAAACTTCATCGATATTCAGGACGGCGTGATTACCAACAACCGCCGGCTCGTGACCAAAAGCATGTGGTTCAACGGCACAGAGATCTCCAACAAGGCCCAGCGCGCTATTCGCAACGAACAGGTCACCATCGTCGCTCACAATACCGGCTGGATTCATTGCCTCTATCCAGAGGCCACCATGAACAAAAATGTCTATGAAACATTCTGCCAAAAACTGCGCAATTATCTGACCGCCGAGCTGAACGCCCTGAATGTGGCCAACTTTCTGCGGTCCAACCCCAAATACAATCGCTATTTTCAGTTTTGCCGATATCGTCGCGGCGAACGAATGTTTATCAAGGCTGAAGTGCTGTTCGGCTATGAGCACGGCAGCCGGTTTCGCATCTACGACGAGACCTTCGAAAAACTGCTCGATGAGGTCAACAGCGAAGACTACTCGCCCTACAAGTACAACGACCGGATTTGCTGTGAACAGTTGATGGCCTTTATCGAATACGAAAAAATCGACATTTACAACCCTAAAGACCGCTATAAACTGGCCCGTTTCATCTCGCCGTTCGTGCCCGAGGCCGAGCAATGGGTCGCCGACCTGCTGGATTTTCTGCACATTGAGCCCAAACTGCCGAAGGCCGAAGAAAAACAATTTCGCCCCATCGAGCCGCTCGTATTCCAGCCCGATTGGAGCCGTGAGCAGGTGATTGAGTACCTTGAGCGAATGCGCAACAGCAATCCGATTGCTGATCTTGCCTTTTATGCGTATCGGGATATGACCCGCTGCGACTGGCGACCGTTCGTCAAGGCGGCCATAGAACGCAGCCCCGTCAGCGCCGAAAAAACCGCACAAATGACTGCCGAGCAGATTCACAGTTGGCTCAGCGGCATGCCAAGCGCGTCCATCTATGACGGCCCACGACTGGCCCAGCCCGACGAAGTGGCCAATTACAACACCGGCGACGGCATCGAAAAGGCCTTTTTATTGGCCTC
>JAAYQH010000502.1 GCA_012519365.1 Planctomycetota bacterium
CTGAGGAGGACGGGCCAGGACATACCCGCCCCGCGGGCCGCGAATACTTCGCACCAGCCCGGCTGCTTTCAACATCGCAATCAACTGCTCAAGGTATTTATTCGAAATGTCTTCCCGATCGGCAATGGCCTTGATCTGCATCGGCTTTTTGCCATATTCCATCGCCAATTCCAATACAGCACGCATTCCATATCGTGTTCGTGAAGAAAGCTTCATTCTTTTTTTTCTCCTGATAATCTATGGTTTCAGTAGTGTTAAGCAACAATCTACTATACTTACTACATGAACTTCAAGTAGTTTATCCATTTTTTGCAAAAAATGAATTTTTTTTTGCATTTTCCGTCATCTCATGGAGAAATGTGCCTTTTTGCACCCAAATTCCTTAGGGCGATTCTGAAAGTTCTGCTTGTCCGTGTTGGGACAAGATGTACAATCGCATAAGATATCAAAATCCAAATGACCTGTTAACTTGTATCACAGAAAAAAAGGGGAAAAAATGGGTAAAATCGTTATCTCTCTTATGAGTTTTTCTGTAACCCTATGTTCAAACGCTGGTTACGCTCAACGGACGGCATTTGAGCCATCGCACCCCTGGCCGGACAATAACGGAGTTCATATCAATGCCCACGGCGGTGGAGTTCTGTCCCACGAAGGGGCTTACTATTGGTTCGGCGAACACAAGATCCAAGGACGTCGCGGCAACACCGCCCAAGTGGGGGTACACTGCTATCGTTCAAAGGATCTGTATAATTGGCAGGACGAAGGCGTCGCCCTGCGTGTCAGCGATGATCCTGACAGCGAAATTGTGCGGGGATGTATCATTGAGCGGCCAAAAGTGATATATAATCCAAAAACCAAGAAATTCGTGATGTGGTTTCATTTAGAGCTCAAAGGGCAAGGCTACACCGCCGCTCGCACTGCTGTCGCGGTCAGCGACAACGTTGTCGGCCCTTATACATTTCTGCGGTCATTTCGGCCAAATGCCGGCAGGCTGCCGATCAATCTGCGGGATGAGGATTTAGTCCCCGGCCCGAATAATTATTTTCTTCGCGATATGGAAACCGGCCAGATGGCACGCGATATGACCCTGTTTGTCGATGAGAACGGCAAGGCCTACCACATCGCAGCCTCTGAGGAAAATTATACTCTTCATATCTCTTTACTGACCGACGATTTTCTCGATTTTAGCGGCCTCTTTAGCCGGGTACTGATTGGAAAACATCGTGAGGCGCCCGCGATTTGCAAGCGCCAGGGCCGCTACTATCTGCTGACCTCCGGCTGTACCGGCTGGGCACCGAACGCGGCATCCTATGCCGCAGCCGATAGCATCTTCGGCCCGTATGAGACCCAAGGCAACCCCTGCCAGGGTTTCAATCCCGAAAATAACAGTGGGCCGGATCTGACATTCGGCGGCCAAAGTACATTCATCCTGCCGGTGCAGGGAAAAACCGACGCCTTCATCGCGATGTTCGATCTGTGGCAGCCTCGCAACCCCATTGACGGAACCTATATATGGCTGCCCATTGAGTGGGGAAAGGACAACCGAATGACAATTCGATATCGGGAAAAATGGGATTTGTCCGTCTTCGAGCGTCAATAAGACACAAGAGCGGGAAATTGCGGAATTTTTGGCTGTTTACGAATTTTTTCTTGATAAAATAAAAAACAAATGATATCTTTTTCCCTTTTGCCGGGGCGGGTGAGTAGCTCAGCAGGCAGAGCAACGGCCTTTTAAGCCGTAGGTCCTGGGTTCGAGTCCCAGCTCACCCATTTTAACCTATTTCAACAAACGGAATTTATCTCTGCACATCTTTGCGAGTGGTTTTGTGCTTAGTCGGGGAAGATGAAAAATGAAAGTTTTTTTCATAATTCTATAGACGTCCGAAAAAACATCAATTATAATATTCACGATGTCCTATTTTAGACAATTTTACTCCTTTGGAAACGGGCAGCAAAATGGATTTTAACTGTTCCAAACAATGGAAGGCGCACATCAAAAGCGGAGTATGGTTATGAGAATTTTCATGCTTGGCTGGGAATTTCCACCCTATATCAGCGGAGGTTTGGGGACAGCCTGTCATGGTTTGACTCGAGCCTTGAGCGACTTAGGCCAGCAGATTATCTTTGTCTTGCCCAAGCCGATTGAATCACCCCAGGCGTCACACGTCAAAATGCTTAGTCCGTCGCAAATTCGCGATTTTCAGAGGTCGAAAAAAGAGGCCCAAACCCTGGCGAATCTGGAGAATGTGACATTTCGGTCTATCGGCTCACCCTTACAGCCCTACACCACTCCGGAGTACTATCAGCAAAAGATTAAGGAAATCATTCAGCAAAAGACCGAGGAGGCCGGTTTTAGCGACAGCGAACGGATGATGGCGCTTCAGGAATGGGAAAATCTGGCCCATCAGTCTATCGGGGTCGGTCAGTACAGCGGTGATATGTACACCGAGGTTCATCGTTACGCCGCCGCAGCCGCGAGGTTGGCGTTGCAGGAAGACTTTGATGTGATTCACGCACACGACTGGATGACCTTCCCGGCCGGTATCGCCGTGGCCGCGGTAACCGGCAAACCGCTGGTAGTTCACGTGCATTCGACCGAATTTGATCGCAGCGGCGAGCATGTCAATCAGATGATTTATGATATTGAACGGCGCGGAATGCATGCGGCTCGCAAGGTCATTGCCGTCAGCTATCTGACGCGGAACGTCATTCTCAGCCGCTACGGCGTCCCCGGCCACAAGGTCGAGGTGGTGTACAATGGCGTCGAGCAAAACAACGATAACCCTGCTGCCTTCAATAAAATCGGCATTCGCAGCGATGAAAAAATCGTGCTTTTCCTCGGGCGCATCACAATGCAAAAGGGGCCGGAGTATTTCCTGATGGCAGCCCGAAAAGTGCTTGAAGAAATCGACAATGTGAAGTTTGTCATGGCCGGCACTGGGGATATGATGCACCGCATTATCGAAATGGCAGCCCAAATGGGCATCGGCCATAAAGTTTTGTTTACCGGCTTTCTGCGGGGCAAGGATGTACAGCAAGTCTATCAGATGGCTGATTTGTACGTCATGCCGTCGGTTTCCGAGCCGTTCGGCATTGCGCCGCTGGAGGCGCTGAACTATGATGTGCCGGTCTTGATCAGCAAACAAAGCGGCGTCGCTGAGGTACTTACCCACGTTCTGAAAGTGGATTTTTGGGACGTTACCGAGATGGCCAACAAGATTATCGCCGTGCTGAAATATCCGCCGCTTCAGTTGACGCTGCGAGAACACGGCAATTTTGAAGTCCGTCGGCTTCGCTGGTCCGGTGCGGCTCAGAAATGTCTGAAAATCTATAACGAACTCTTTCAGCACGTTTGACAACAGAAACGGCTTTGAACAACTGAGGGTGCTGCTATGGCGTCGGTTTGTTTTTATTTCCAAGTCCATCAACCGTTCCGACTTCGGCATTATACGGTCTTTGACCGGTCGCCGCGGTATTTTGACGAATTCAAAAACGCGTCCATCTGCCGAAAAGTCGCTAACAAATGCTATCTGCCGACCAATCGGCTTTTGTTGGACATTATACGGCGTTATGAGGGGCGGTTTCGAGTCGCTTTCAGCCTGACCGGCGTCGTCATCGAGCAATTACAAAAATACTGCCCGGAGGTGATGAGTACATTTGATGCGCTGGCCGATACCGGCTGCGTAGAATTTTTGGCCGAGACCTATTATCACAGCCTGAGTTTTCTGTACTCGCGCGACGAATTTCTTGAGCAAATCAGCAAACACACCGATACCATCGAACGTCTGTTCGGGCAAAAACCCCGTGTCTTTCGCAATACGGAACTGATTTACAACAATCGTCTGGCTGAGATTATTGAATCGATTGATCGCTTCGACGGCATCATCACTGAAGGGGCCGACCACATTTTGGGACATCGCAGCAGCAATTTTGTCTATCGGCCGGTTGGCTGCAAACGATTGCGGCTGCTTCTGAAAAACTATTCACTCAGTGACGATATCGCATTTCGTTTCGGCAATCGAGAATGGAACGAATACCCCCTGCTGGCCGAAAAATTTGCCGGATGGATCAACCATGTCAACGGCAATGGGCAGGTTGTCAATTTGTTTATGGATTACGAAACCTTCGGCGAGCATCAATGGCAGGACACCGGCATTTTTGATTTTATGCGTCAATTGCCCGAAGAAATCC
>JAAYQH010000503.1 GCA_012519365.1 Planctomycetota bacterium
AAAGCCGTATCTGGCCGAGGTGTGCCGTCTGGCCAAAGGGGTCGGCCACGATATCTTCCTGTGCAACGTGGGACAGATGATGTACGCCGAGGCGCCGGATATTCCGCCGGGGCGCATTCTGGATATTTCGCTCCAGCGGCTGCATTCCCTTCGGCGCAGCGTGTTTAAAGACATCATCGCCAGAGCTGGCCGGCATGAACATCTCATTGTCAACACTCACGCGACGTTTCGTTGGCGGCACGGTCTGTTTCCGGCGTTTGATTTTTACCAGATGCGTCAGCTCAATCCGGATCTGTTTATTTGTCTTGTCGATGGGGTCGAGCCGCTGCACCTGCGACTGACGCGAGAGCATCACATCCACCACACCCTCAAAGACCTCATCGTGTGGCGGGAGGAAGAAACGCTGGCTACCCACTTAATGCAGCAGGGCACCAACGAGTCGGCCCCGTGTTATGTGCTGGCCCGCGGCATGGAGCAAGACACCGTGCGCACGTTTTATCAACTGGCCTTTGAGCCGACGCGAAAAAAGGCCTATCTGAGTTTTCCAATGACTCACGTGGCGGGCATGCCGGAGGTCATCGCAACCATCGAACGCTTTCGGACCGCAGCCAAAACGATTTTAACCTGTTTTGATCCCGGCGACCTTGAGGAGGCATATCTGCCGTTTTATGCCGAGCAGGCCCGACACGAGGGGCGCACCACCGTGCCGGTGCAGGTCCTCGGCCAAACCATCGAACTGGACGCCGACGAAGTCCGCCAGATTGAGCGGGATATCAACAGCCAAATCTACGCCCGCGATTTTGCCCTGATCGACCAGTCGGATATGATTATCAGTTTTATTCCCGAACTGCCCGACGGCCGACCGGCGATTTCCAGCGGTGTGGAACGCGAACTTCAGCATGCCCACGAGGCGGCCAAGCTGGTCTATGTCATCTGGCTGCCCAAAAAAGACCCCTCCGTTTTTGTGACCCAGACGGCCCACAAGATTTTTCGCAGTCCGGAGCAGGCCATGCAATACTTCAGCCGGCACTACACCTACAAAAGCGAACTGTTGTTCGAGTAACCCCGTCATCGCGGCCAGGCACAGTCGACAGACTACGTTGAGGAAGGCTCGATTGTTTTGCGCCGCAGGCTGCAGGTCAGAACATTTTGACATTGGCCTCTTTCAAATGCGCTGACATTGTCCAGCGTCGTCTCGGCAATCGCACTGACGGCGTTATGGGTAAAGAACGCCTGATGGCCGGTTACAATGACGTTGGGGAACATCAACAGCCGAGCAAAAACATCGTCCTGAATAATCTGATCGGATAAATCATCAAAAAACAAGTCGCCTTCTTCCTCGTACACGTCCAGTCCGAGATAGCCGATCCGCTGACTTTTGAGGCCGTTAATAACCGCCTGCGTATCGATTAACGCGCCGCGGCTGGTATTGATCAGCATCACACAATCCTGCATTTTGGCTATCGCCTCGGCGTTGATCAGATGATACGTCTGCGGCACAAGCGGGCAATGCAGCGTGATGATAAAGCAGCGACTGTAAATCTCATCGAGACTGACGTACCGGACGCCAAGCTCTTGACAGGCGGGGGTGGGGTGCATGTCGTAGGCGTACAACTCGCAACCAAAGCCGTGCAAAATCCGAGCGACAATTTGCCCGATCTTGCCGGTGCCGATGATTCCCGCCGGCGTGCCGTGCATATCAAACCCCATCAGACCGTCCAGTGAAAAATTGCCTTCCCGCACCCGCTGGTGGGCGCGATGGATCCGCCGGTTCAGAGCCAGCATCAGACCGACCGTATGTTCGGCCACCGCATACGGCGAATAAGCCGGTACACGCACCACCGACAGACCCAGTTTTTCGGCGGCCTCCAGATCGACATTATTAAAGCCTGCGCACCGCAGGGCAATCAGCCGCACGCCCAACTCTTTGAGTCGGGCCAGGATTGGTGCGTCGGCAAGATCATTGACGAAGATACACACCCCATCAAAGCCTCTGGCCAAATCGACGGTTTTGTCCGTCAATCGAGGCTCCAAAAAGGTCAATGCGTGCCCGAACCGTTCGTTGGCTCGACGAAAATATTGCTCCACATAGGGCTTCGTATTGAATACCGCCACTTTCAGCATTATCGTTATTTCCTGCATCGTTTAGTTCTGATTATCCTGTTGCGGCCTCGGCCGGGTTCACCCGTCCGGCCCGGTCTTTCTATTTTTACTGCGAATAAAAGGCACAGTTCGCCGAAAATAGAGGCTTTGGACAGTATTTTAGGTGTTAAGCAGATTTTTTCCAAAAATTTATCGTTTTGGGTTTGTATTTTCGTCAGAGTATGGTATAGTTTGAAAATTGCGAAGTGTTTTCTTTCATCTCTCAAGAACATGCTTCCTTCAATTTAATCAGTGAGAGATACCGTTTAATGGCCTGTTTTAGGCCAAGGAGTACGCAGTGAGTACAGGTACAGTAAAGTGGTTTAATGCAAGCAAGGGGTATGGTTTTATTTGCCCGGACGACGGCGGCCCCGATCTGTTCGTGCATCATTCTGAAATTCAAACCAGCGGTTACGCAACTCTCGATGAGAACCAGAAGGTGTCCTTCGAGGTCGGCCAGGGCAAAAAAGGCCCGTGTGCCAACAACGTAACCCCTTCTTAGTCTGATTTTACAGGGTGTATGATAAAGACCCCGCCTCCTCGGCGGGGTTTTTTTATTGAAATATGTCAGAATAGAAGAAAATTTGCGGATTTTTTATTTACAGACCCTGCCTTTGTGGGTAAAATGACAGGTCTTTGCGGAACAAGAAATTTGATTGAGGTTTTTAGTAAACTATAAGGATTTGGACCATGGCACATAAAAAAGGACAAGGTTCATCAAGAAATGGCCGTGACAGCAACCCGAAGTATCGGGGTGTTAAGCTCTTCGGCGGGCAGACGGCCAAGGCAGGCGCGATCATCGTCCGACAACGCGGCACTCAATTTAAGCCCGGCTTTAATGTCGGAATGGGACGGGATTATACCTTGTTTGCGACCGCTCCGGGAACAGTTCAGTTTACCGGTCGTCGGGTGGATGTCGTCGCCTAAGAGAAGAGAATCTGCTTTACAATTCATAAAGCTCCAATAGAGTTGGGGCTTTTTTGTTTATTTGGGGGGCAATTCGCATTTTTTGTGAAACATAAGCCTCAAAAAGCATGTCTTATATATAGCGAGTGCTCGTAAACTGACGCTTTTTTGAAAAAATCCTGATTATTCGGAATTTTTTGCCCGAAAGTGCGGCATTAGAGGCATATATATAGAGAAGAAAAGAGTTTTCAGAGCGAGCAACAAAACCGAAGAAACCGAGGACAGCAAAATGATTAAATTCAAATGTACAAAGTGCGCCCACGAATATCAGGTGGGCGATGATTATGCTGGCCGGAAGGTCCGCTGTAAGAATTGCAACACAGTCAACGTGGTTCCAAAACCTGAAACCCCTGGTTGCGGTGATAGTTTGGCGCGATATAACAGCTTACTTCAGGAGCTGCTTGAGTATGAAAAGAAAGCTCCGCCTTATGAGGTCGAGACCAATAAGTAACACAGGCGGCAAGTTTAGGCTGTAATCTTGGTGTGTGAGGAAATCAACGGCATTTTAGAGACCGCAAGGGACTTATGATAAGACCTTGCGGTTTTTTTTGAGTACCGAAGAGATGCGGTCATATCGATTTTATGGGGTTATTCCCGCCGAACAGCGTGCCTGGCTGGATGCGGTGGAGTCACGTCATTTAAGCAAGGTTCTGCGGCTGAACATCGGCGACGAGGTGCAGATATTTGACGGGCAAGGGCAGCTTGCTGAGGCGCAGGTGGAGCAAATCGCACGCGATGGGGTGCAAGTGCGAATTCTTCAAAGAAGTCACATTCCGCCCAAAACCAGCGGACGTGTCGTTTTGGCGGTGAGTATGGCCAAGGGCGAACGATTTGAGTGGCTGGTGGAAAAATGTACCGAATTGGGCGCCGACCATATCGCAGCGGTTCAGTACCACCGCACTGTTAAAATGGGTAAGCAATCGGCTCTGGAACGGTGGCAAAAAATTGCACTTGCCGCAGCGAAGCAATCCGAACGGGTGTATTTACCCACCTTAAGCGGCCCGGAATCCTTTGAATCCGCGGTGCATTGTTTCCGTCAGACCTATCCAAATGCGACGTTGTTGTATGGGGATCCGGAGGGGCAATGGCTGGAACCAGGGGCTCATTCGCCTGAGCGTCGGGATTGGATTGTATGCATCGGGCCGGAAGGCGGCTTTTCGAAGGAGGAACTTGCCCTTTTGCGGGTTTTGAACGCCCAACCGGTGCGCGTTAATCCCCACATTCTCCGGATCGAAACCGCAGCAGTCGCCTTTACCGCCGTGCTGAGTCTGTATGAACACTTGACGGACGCAAGATGAACGCTTCAAGGTCCATTGCCTTAACGTTTTAGAGATAGACCTTGTCCATCAGACGGGGGAAGGCGATGCAATTGCGGATGTGCCGCTGGTCGGTAAGCCAAGCGACGGTGCGCTCAACTCCCAAGCCAAATCCGCCGTGCGGCACCGAGCCATATTTGCGCAAATCCAGATACCAGGCATAATGGTCGGGGTTATAGCCTTCTTCGTGGATACGGGCCAACAGACGATCGTAGTCGTCTTCGCGCATAGAGCCGCCGATGATTTCACCAAAGCCCTGCGGAGCGAGCAGGTCGAAGTTCTCCACCACTCGCGGGTCGCTTCGGTCGGTTTTCATATAAAAGGCCTTGGCCTGCCGCGGGTAGTGCGTGACAAAGACGGGCTTGTCATGCATCAGGGAGATGATCGTTTCGTCCGAGCCGCCGAGGTCTTTGCCCCACGTGAAACCGGCCGCCAGTTCGGCGTGTTTGGGGTTGTTTTCAATTTTGGTTTCCAGTTCGGCAATCTCGCTGCGAAGTTCGGGAATGCGGCGGGCATTTTTTTCCTGCTGCCATTTTTTCAGGCCGCCTTTTTTCTCGGCTGCTTCAATCTGGGCCAGCTCCGCTTCGAGCGCTGCTTTTTGCATTTTGAAGTGTTCCAACTGCTCGGCCAAAAAACGCTGGGTGCGGTCGCTGGTAAGAATCTCGGCCGCCTGGCTATAGGTCAGCCGCACAAACGGCGGGGTGATTTTTTCGAGGGCGGCGATGTCGGCGTCCAGCTCCTCCAGTTCCGGGCGGTTGTCCTTTAGGACACGGGCGACGATGCTGGTAATGAAGTGCTCGGCCAGATCGAGCAGGCCGGGCAGGTCGATAAACGCTACCTCCGGCTCAACCATCCAGAATTCGGTCAGGTGGCGGCGGGTTTTGCTTTTCTCGGCCCGAAAGGTCGGACCAAAGCAATAGACCTTGCCGAAACTCATCGCGGCCGCTTCCAGATAGAGCTGTCCGGTCTGGGTCAGATACATCGGCTGGCCAAAGTAATCGACCGCGAACAACGTCTGTTCGCCTTCGCCGGCGGCGGCGGTAAAGATGGGCGTATCGATCAGCGTAAAACCGTTGTCGTTGAAAAAGCAGCGAATCGCATCGATGACGGTGTGGCGAATCCGCAGAATGCACCAAGGCCGTCGGCTGCGCAGATGCAGATGGCGGTTACGCATTAAAAACTCCACACCGTGTTCTTTGGGGGTGATGGGAAAGTCTGTGGTCGGACAGATAACCGCGGCGTCCGAGACCGCCACCTCCACTCCGCCCGGCGAGCGCGGCTCGGCACGCACCAGGCCGGTGACCATCAGCGAGGATTCCTGACCCAGTCGTTTGACCGATTCGAAAACTGCCTCGGGGAGGGCGGTTTTCTCAAAGACGCACTGGCACAGCCCCGTGCCGTCTCGTATCACCACAAACTGAACCTTGCCGCTGACGCGATGGTGATAGACCCAGCCGGCAAGTGTGACCGTCTGTCCGATGGCTTCTGAAAGCCGATTGACGGGGGTGGTTTTGGTTGTCTGGGAAGCTGAAGAGTTCATCGTGTTTGCTTTCAATATTTTTGGAAATTCAGTTGGTATCTTATCCTATTAATCTTATTGTTATCCTTTCGGGACACGGCGTCGGGTGTGGCGTGTCCGGTCGGGTTATTCAGGAGGGGTCTGCTGGCGGGTTTTAAGTCGGATATATTCCACGACGGCGTCGCTGTCGTTTGGGCCGATGATCTCGTCGGCGTGTTGTTTGACGACAGGTTCGGCATTGGCCACGGCCACAGCCCGCCCGGCCAGTTGGAACATCTTGATGTCGTTGATATGATCACCGAACACGGTCAGGTGTTCGGGCCGGATGCCTTCGATTTCAAGCAGCGTTCGCAGGGCCCTCGACTTGCACGCTTTTTGGTCGTGGATGGTCAGCCACCAGTGCCCGGGACCATAGGGATTTTCAAAGAGAAAATTTTCCAGCCGTCCCGGATACTGCTCGGCCAGGCGGGTTGAAAGTGCCCAGACATTGTCTTTGGGCCCCATCACGACAAAGGCGATGACTGTTTCTTTCAGGGCGTCGGTCAACCGGCCGATGTGCCGCAGGCGGGTGTCGTGTTCCATCTCAAGAATGTCGTGATACCACTGCATTTCAGGGTAAATCAGTTTTTCCCAGTAGAGGCAATCGTCTGAGCCGCTATGGGCGACGACAAACGGCAGCAGATGTTCGCTCAGGATGTTCTCATAAACCGCCGCGGCAAGGTCTTTTTCGAGATGATTGATGACCAGGTGCCGGCCAGTCGCATACTCGGTCAGGTATGCGCCGTTGACGGCAATGACCGGCAGCGTCAACGGCAGATCGCCCAGGACCGGCGTCATCTCTGCCCAGGCCCGAGCACTGGCCACAGTAAACCGCAGCCCCTCCCGAAGCAGTTGCCGCAGTGTCTGTCGGCTGTAATTCGACAATATACCGCCGGATTGCAGCAGCGTACCGTCCATATCGGATACGAATAAATTCGTGTTGGCTGTTGCCGCCGGCTGTCGTGTTTTTCGCAAATCGGGAATCACTGTCTCTTATACAAAAAATTTCTGTGAACGATCTTTCTTTTCAGATTCTGTGCGGGGCCAGGAGGGGCATTTTGAAGCGTTTACTCCTGCGGCAGGCCGGCCAAGTCCACGTCGGAACCGGCAAGCATTAAAATGTCATTGGCATAGACGATTGTATCGGGCATAGGAACGTTAATGACGCCTTCGTCGCCCTCTTTGATGTTTCCTTCGCTGCGTTTGATGGCCACAAGGTTGACCTTGTATTTTTGCCGAAGCTGCAGTTCTTTGACGGTCTTGCCGTTAAAAGAAGTTGGCGCCTTGACCCGGGCCAGACTGTAGCCGGGGGCAAAGTCGATTTTTTCCTCGATGTGCGGGGCAATCAGCCGATAGGCCCATCTCTGGGCGGTTTCAATTTCCGGATAGATGACATCGGTTGCGCCCACGGCCGTGAAGACCTGCCCGGCCGTCAGATTGGCCGCACGGGCGTAAATCTGCGGCACGCCCATCTGTTTGAGATTGACCACCGTCAAAATCGCCGATTCAAAGGCCCGTCCTCGCTCGCCCATGCCGACAATGGCGACATCGACCTTGTCCACCCCTTGCGAACGCATCGCCTCTTCGTCGGTACTGTCCAGACGCACGGCATGGCTGACTTGGTCGCGAATGTCTTCCACGATGTCGCGATCGCGATCGATGGCGATCACATCGGCTCCGCTCATTGCCAAGGCGATGGCCAGTTTCTTGCCGAATCGCCCCAATCCGATGACCACAAAACGCTTCATAGGCATACCTTAGTCTCTGATTGACCGCCAGAAAGGCGGTCATTGGTTTTTTCTTTGGTTTTTGCTGTTGGACTGGTTATCCGACCATAATGGGTTCAGACGGATAGTCATAGCCGGCCGGTTTGACATTGAACATCAACGCCGCCAATAATGTCAATGGGCCGAGCCGACCGACAAGCATCGTGATAATAATAATCCACTTTCCGGCGGTTGTCAAAGTCGGTGTCACCCCGGTGGAAAGCCCCACCGTCCCAATGGCTGATGTCGCCTCAAAGGCCAAATCCACCACTTCCCAGTGGCTATAGCGTTCGGTCACGCACAAGCCGAGAATTGCAGCCAGCAGAATGATCATAAACAGCACCGCCACCGCGATCGCCCGTCCGACGACCACGAGCCGTACAGACCGTTTGAACAGTTCCACTTCCCGCCGTTTTCGCAGGGTGGCGTACACCGCCATCAGGACGATCACAAAGGTGACGGTCTTGATGCCGCCGGCCGGGGAACCGGGAGAGCCGCCGATATACATCAGCACGATTAGCGTCAGTTTGGAAGCCGCCGAGAGGTGTTCAATGGGGACCGTGTTGAACCCGGCCGTGCGCGCGGTAATAGACTGAAACAGCGCGGACAAAAAACGCCCATCTGCCTGCGGGTCGGGCGAAAAATGCTCAAACAGCATCAACAGCCCGGTGCCGCCAAGGATCAACAGGGCGGTACTGGTCAGGACGATTTTGGTTTGAAGCTGGAGCCGGGTGGAAAAGCCCATCTGAAAGAATTGCTGCGGGCAACTGTGGCGTTTGATAAGCCGACGAATGCGTGCCATCATAACACCGATGAGATTATACAGAACACTGAACCCCAGCCCGCCGAGGACAATCAGCGGACATATTGCCAAATAGACACCCCACGCCCCGTGAAAATCCATCAAACTTCGCGTATTCAGGCTAAAACCGGCGTTGCAAAAGGCACTGATGGAGTGAAAGATGCTGAAAAACCACTGCTGATCCGGTGTGGCGACAGTGCCGGGGACCTGCGTCCACATGGGATATAACAAAATCGCCCCCACGGCTTCAATCAGCACGGTTGCGATGAAAATGAAGGCGATCATCGTACCGATGCGGTTGAGCGTTTGGGCGTTAATCAGATCCTGCATAGCGACCGCCTCTTTGACGTTCAGCGATTGGCCCAAAAGTAGCGCCAGCACACCGCCAAAAATGACAATACCCAACCCGCCCAACTGGATTAGGGTCAGGATGACAATTTGCCCCATTCGGGTAAAATCGGCTCCCGTATCGCGAACAATCAGGCCGGTTACGCAGGTGGCGCTGGTGGCGGTAAAAATCGCATCGGTAAAGCTCAGCGGCGTCTCGCGGTGGGTCTGGGCCTTGGGCAGCATCAGCAGTCCCGCCCCGGCCAAAATCAGCACGATGAAAATCCCCACGAGGGTCCGGCTGGGGTTCAGCCCTGAAGCCGCCAAGACGACCATGCTCAGACATACCTTGCTGATCACCTGCAAGACCAGATAGGCACTGACGGCTACCAGGATCGCCTCATTGCGATGGGCAATCGCGAACCACCGACCCGCGCCGACCGCAACAATGACCAGCGTCAGCAGCAACGGGGCTTCAAACCAGTTATTGCGAAGGAATTGTCGTTTGTCGGTGACATTAAAATAGCGTACCGTCTTTTCCAAAAGAAACACAAACAGCATGGCGACCTGAATTGTGTGCAGCAGGGTTTCTGAAAGGACAGGACGGTCAAACCCATAAAGCAGCACAAAGGTCGCACTCACGGTCAGTACCGCGGCAACGGTCACGGCGATAACGACAGACTCCAACGTCGAATTTTTATAGGCTAACTTCATACAAGAGTGGTTTTGTTTTACCGCCTTGACGGGCTGAATTCCAGCCAATTTTTTGGATTATCCGCCGGAGGATAGCCCAAAGCTGCCCCTGCCTGTGCTGCTCTGGCGATGCCCATGGCCGCCGAACGCTGATTTTGGTGCGAAAATGCCCCTACAAAGGGGTATGTTGAAAACTTGTGAATAAATTGAGGAATACCAAACATATTAGGAGTTAAAGGGCATTGATTTAATAGAATTTACAGAGTCTGAACGGGCCCACTCTGGTTTTTGGGCAGATTCGGATTTGATGATAAACCTATTAGCCCTTATTTTATAATATCTTATGTTTTTATCCCAAAAGATCAAACAAAACAAACCAACCGGTAGGTATGTTATTTGAGTTCCGGAACTCAAATTCTCTTTAAAAGACATGGAATGGTCGAATGTGGATGGATGGTGGAAAACTGCGTGCGGTTCAAACCTGAGCGAGAATTTTTTTGAATTCTCGGCATCGGGCTTGGGGATTATCCAGAACTGCTGCCCCGACAGCCACGGCCTTAATGCCGGTTTGCAGCACTTGGGGGAGGTTTTCCGGCGTGATACCGCCAATGGCGACGGGGCGGATCGTCGTCGTGTCCAGCAGATTGACGGCTTGGCGGATATAGTCCAACCCTGCCGGCTTGAGGTAGGGCTTGGTCGGACTGGCAAACGCCGGACCAAGGCCTACATAGTCATAGGCCGCGTCGATCGCCTCGCGAAGTTCCTTGATGGAATGAGTACTGCCGCCAAGGAGCATCGGCCTTTTAAGAAGGCCCCGTGCGGCTGCGGGCGGGATTTCGTCTTGGCCGAGGTGAACACCGTCGGCCTCAGCCAAGACCGCAATATCGGTGCGGTCGTTAATTATACCAACCACCCCGTCTTTTTTACAACCCTCTATGAAGTTCTCGGCCAATGTGAGAAAACGGCGATCGGAAATGCCTTTGGCACGAAGCTGCAGGGCATCGGCACCGCCTGCGATACAATGTCTGGCCAGGTCGAGTGCAACAGCATCGGGGGTGTGCGGATCGACATTGATCAAGACATACAGACCGATTCGCTCGAGTTTATTCTGTTTTGAGACGGCCTGAAATACCGCTTTTTCGAGGTCGTACACCTCAAAACGAACCCGCTCGCATCCGGTCGCTACGGCCGGATCGAGGGTTTGGCTCATCTCGGCCAGCACACGCAGGGCCTCGCTGGCCCGTTTGGCCGCAGCGGTAAAGCAATCCGTCAGACTGGCTCGCGAAAGCTGCCCCTCAACGGTCAGCTCTCGCCCCACATCGCCGACCACGTTTCGGGCCGTGAGCAGTCGGGCCGAGTCCAGCCGACCAATCGCTTGGCACAAGTGATGCCGCATTTTCTTGGCGCGGGCACTGAGGGTTTTGTCATCCAACAAAAAACGACAATATTCCTCCATTCCCCGAAGGGCTTCACGTGCTCGGTTAAAATTAGCGTCAATAATTCGATAGAGACTGGTATCGTTCATTCATTGTTCCATCTTAATAAAAGAGTTAACGGCCTGGCCGTAGGCGTGCTCGGAATTATACGGTGTTTTTGCGAAGGTGACAAGTTCTGCATGTTTTTCAGGTCTTTGATTGGCCCTGCCGCTGCAATACACGACCTTAAGACGTGAATTCATAAAAAAGGGGCGTTGTTACGCCCCGCTGTATTGCTCCGGTGTCTGGTTTTGGCCGCGGCCGCTAAAATCCGTAGACTTGCCGAAGTTGTTCTTCAGTTGGTCGCGTCGGATAGCGTTCCCCGCGGGGACCGATGTAGGCCGGGCCGTCTTTGATAAGACGCACGGAAATTTGTGAGCCGTTGCTGTTGGTGATCCAGACGGTTTCGGTTGTCGGGTCGGTCGGCGCTGCAGCCGCGCGATCTCGCTGACGGGCCTTGTCTTTTTCGTTACCGATTATATAACCGGCACCTGCTCCAACACCTGCACCGATGAGGGTGGCTTCGGTATCTCCTCCGATCAATTGGCCGGCCCCTGCCCCGATGGCAGTCCCAAGCAGGGCCGCATTTTGCGCATCGGTTTCACAGCCGCAGAGCAAAAAACTTGTCGCACCCACAGAAATAAGGACCAATCCTGTCACAATCTTTCGCCTCATTGCTCTTTCCTTTCGCTTAAATCAAATTATTGCACGTTGATACCCGCGCTATCCTTAAAGGTATTACTGTTTTATAGCGCTTCTGGTTCGTCCCTTGAAAAATACGCATGAGCGGCTATAATCATTTCATTAATCATCATTGTAACCTCAAAACGGAGTCTTTAATGAAATCCAGGCTGATTATCAACGGCGCCGGCGGGCGGATGGGAAAGCGTATTTTGGCGTTGGCATGCGAAGAGACCGATTTTTCGATTGTTGGCGCGGTAGAATACCCAAAACACGCCGACCTGGGCAAAGATGCAGGGATTGTGGCAGGGCTGGCGTCGCTAAATCTTCCGCTGGGCAACAGTCTGCCCGAGGAGGCGGAAGTGCTGATTGATTTTTCGCTGCCTGAGGCGGCTGACGGCATAATTAAGCACTGTCAACATCATGGCATCGCGTTGGTGATGGGCACGACGGGACTTTCTGCCGCCCAGAAGCAACGGCTGGCGGAGGCTGGCGAAACCATCGCCATTGTGCAGGCAACCAATATGAGCCTGGGGATGAATCTGTTGTTTGCGTTGGTCGGAAAGATAGCGCGGTCGCTTGGCCAAGAGTATGATATTGAGATTGTCGAGGCTCATCATCGCTTTAAGAAGGACGCCCCCAGCGGCTCGGCCCTTTCGCTGGCCGAGGCAATCTGTCGAGAAACAGGTCGGGCATATCCGGATGACCTGACCCATGGACGCAGCGGCCAAGAGGCCCTTCGCAAACAGGGCGAAATCGGTATGCATGCCGTTCGAGCGGGCGATATTGTCGGTCAGCATACGGTACTTTACAGCACTTTGGGCGAGTCCATTACGCTGGGACATACCGCCCATAACCGGGATACGTTCGCAAGAGGGGCGCTGCGTGCAGCACAGTGGGTCTGTCGGCAAAAGCCGGGCCTGTATTCGATGCAGGATGTGTTGGGGTTGGCCTTATAGAGAGAGAATGAAACTAAAATCAGAAACTAACGATTTCCTAACACAATTCTCATAAAAAGAGGGGATACTGCCTTCCAGTTAATAATCATTATTCTGGAGTTGTTATGGCACAAGAAAAAATCTTGATTGTCGAAGACGAAGATGACGTGATTGAATTGGTGCGGTATAACCTCGAAAAAGAGGGGTATTTGACGGATGTAGCCGTGACCGGCCGCGAGGCATTGGTGAAAGCCAAATCAGGCGTTCCGGACCTTGTGCTGCTGGATTTGATGCTACCTGAAATTGACGGCCTTCAAGTGTGCAAGGTGATCAAAAACGACCCCGAAACCGCCGGTGTGGCTGTGGTGATGCTTACCGCCAAAGGTACCGAATCGGACATCGTCGTCGGTCTGGAGATGGGTGCTGACGACTACATAACCAAGCCGTTCAGTCCGCGGGTTCTGCTGGCTCGCGTCAAAGCGGTGCTGCGACGTCAAGAGCAGGCTGGTGAAGCTGAGAAACCCGTCATTCGTATTCACGACATCGAAATCGATACCGGCAAGCACCGCGTGCTGGTTCGCGGCAAACCGATCAAGCTGACAAGCACTGAGTTTAATCTGCTGCGGTTTTTGGCCGCACGTCCGGGCTGGGTGTTTACGCGCTATCAAATTGTGGACGCTATTCACGGCAATGATTATCCGGTTACAGACCGATCGATTGATGTGCAGATAGTCGGCCTGCGCAAAAAATTGGGCAATGCGGGTAAATACATCGAAACCGTTCGCGGCGTCGGCTACCGCTTTGAGGAAGAATAAGCATGAAACGACGTCGGCTGATGTGGCAGATTTATCCGCTTTTTCTGTTTGTGATTGTGATCGGATTGGCGGCGTTGTCTTGGCATATGTCGGTTGTGCTGCGGGATTTTTATAGAGCCGAAAAAACCGACCAGCTGGAGCGTCTGGCCCGCGTCGTTGGGCCGCAGCTTCAGGGTCTTGTCGGTACTGATCAGTATGACAAGATGCGGTCAATTTGTCTGGAGTTGGCCCGGGCTACCACCTTTCGCTTTACCCTGATTGATCCGGAGGGCAAGGTGCTGGCCGATTCGGATGAAGACCCGTGGCATATGGAAAACCACTTGATGCGTCCGGAAGTTCAGACGGCACTGTCCGGCCAATTCGGCTCGGATATTCGGTTCAGCCGGACGGTCGGTCAGGAATTGCTGTATGTCGGGGTGCCGTTACAACGGAACGGACAAACGGCAGGGG
>JAAYQH010000504.1 GCA_012519365.1 Planctomycetota bacterium
GCCCAGTGGCGACAGACCGACTGGCCGCGGATAAAAAAAAACTCGCAGAACGGGTAAAACCGGCGTTTTTCTGGACGGGGAAAATTTAAGGGGTCAGACACCTTTTTAGGGTTATTGGCCTAATTACCCCTCTTTACGTTATTAGTACAAAGTCTGCTTGCTCCCAGAACTTATTCGCGTTAATATGCGCTTTACTTAAAATTCCAAAACAGACTGACGCTATTGTTTGGAGGACTTTGCAATGCCGAGTGTGAAGGATGTTAAGGTGTTAAAGCCGGATGCGAAGCTCAAGGCGGAGTGTGAGACGTGGCCGATCTGGAGTTGCGATGTCAGTGAATTTGAGTGGGAGTACACGCAAACCGAAAAATGTCTGATCCTTGAAGGACAGGTTACCGTGACCGATTTGCCCGATTCGGGCGATGCCGTCACGTTTGGGCCGGGTGATTATGTGGTTTTTCCAAATGGGCTGAAATGTGTCTGGAAAGTCCAAAAGCCGGTTAGGAAGCACTATGACTTTGAGTAGACGACAAACTTTATTCGATAAACCCAGTACATAAAAAAGGGTTGTGTTCTATGGCCGGATTTGGCAGGCTCAATGCGGCGGTACTTGGTGGGGTGCTGTGTGTGACAACGGCGATCTGCTCCGGAGGGGCACTGGGGGCGTCCCTTGATCAGACAACGGCAATTGCAGATTTTTTAAGTACTTACGAAAAATCAGTTGCGATGATTATGACGGTGCGGCAGGATTTTGACTATGTCACGCCGTGGAAAAAACTGCCGATGTCGCGAGGAGTGGGGACAGGTTTTGTTATCGAGGGCGATCGCATTCTGACCAATGCCCATAACGTCGCCAATGCCCGCTATATCGAGGTGGTCAAGCAGTATGAGGCGAAACGATATCCAGCCAAAGTGGAGTTTATTGGTCATGATTGCGACTTAGCGTTGTTGTCTGTCAATGATGCGTCCTTTTTTAGGGATATGGTTCCGCTTTCGTTTGGCGGGATTCCTCGGGTCAATTCCACGGTTCATACGTGCGGTTTTCCAATGGGCGGCCGTCAGCTGTCTATCACTGAAGGTGTCGTATCTCGCATAGAATACGGCACTTACAGCCATACCCAAGCCCACACGCATCTGCTTGTGCAGACCGATGCTGCTATCAACCCCGGCAATTCCGGCGGTCCTGTTTTGCAAGATGGCAAGGTTGTCGGTGTGGCGTTTCAAGGGCTGCAATCGGCTGACAATATCGGATACATGATACCAACTACGGTGATCCAACATTTTCTAACCGATGTGCAAAGCGGCGGTTATGACGGTTTTGGTACGCCTGGATTTTCGACGTTTGAAGGATTGCACAACCCGTTTTATAAGGCCTTTTTGCGTATTCCTTCAGAGATTTCCGGCGTTGTCGTAACCAATGTGGTTCGCGGCGGAACGGCCGAGGGGGTTCTTCAAAAAGGCGATGTGCTAACCCGAATTGACGATTTTGATATTGATAATGACGGAATGATTCGCATTTACGGTCTGAGGGTGGATTTTTCAGAGGCGATTGACATCAGGCAGATTGGGCAAACGGTAGAAATCGGATTTTATCGCAACGGTGAACCTCGAACCGCGGATTTGAAAGTCGCGTTGAACGCTCCGCTTTTGGCGTGGGCTCGGCAATATGACATCGAACCAAAGTACCACCTCTATGCAGGGTTGACCTTTGTGACGGTCAGTCGGAATTATCTGGAAACGTGGGGACGAAATTGGCCGGTTGAGATTCCGTTTCCTTTACGCTATTTGTTTTTTCATGCAAATGACATCATTGACGATCCGAATCGGAAGGAATTTGTTGTTGTCTCCGAAATCCTGCCGGATGAGGTCAACGCCTATGTGTCGGGCTTCAAAAATCAGGTTGTCCAAACTGTCAACGGAATGACGATTAACGCCCTCGAAGATCTTCGCTTGGCCTTTGAAAAAGACATTGACGGCTATTGGATCGTTTGCTTTATGAACAATGACAGCCCGATGATTATTGATGCGCAAACGGCACGCCAACGCCATGCGGAGATTTTGGAACGGTACAACGTTCCGGCGGCATCCAATTAAACAAACAAAGGGAAATTATGAGCAGAATCGCTGTTATCAGTATTATTATCGCCGTTTTTGCCCCCCTCCTGCCTGGGGACGATTCGGTCGATTTGACCGAGAAGATGAAGGATTCACTTGTCTTCCTGGAAGTATCACGGACATCCTGGGAGCAGCTCCAGCCGTGGCGTCAGACCGCTGTCAGCACGGCCGGTGTGTATGGGACCGCCGTGGGGTCAAACGAAGTGCTGACAATTGCCGGCCCTCTTGCCAATGCCACATCGATTCGAGCGCGTCGTTACGATCAAAATGAATACATCTCCGCGCGGATAAAAGCCATTGATTATGAGTATAATTTATGCCTGCTTGAGCTGGATGAGGCCGCGATTCGAACGCCATTGGAGCCGTTGCAGTTTTCTGATAAATACAGCAGAGGTAAAGACTTATATTCTTATCGTCTGGACTCGAGCGGGAGCATTACCAAAGGCCGAGCCGGGTTGGATCGGGCCGAGGTGCAGTTTTCGCCCGTCTCGTTTGTACGAACCCTGTACTATATATTGACCACTCCTTCCCGCCCTGCCGATGGCGGCGAGGTGTTTTGTCTGGATGGTGCGCCAGTAGGGATCGCCTGCTGGGGCAGCGATGCGGAGGTTGGGCTGATTCCGGCGGAAATGATCCATCGGTTTCTTGAGCATGGGCGAAAGCCCCCCTACCGTCCTTTTGGTGCCGTTGGCTTTGAAATCTCAAGTCTGCTGGACCCGGCGGTTCGAAAATTCCTGAAAATGCCGGAAGACTGCCGCAATGGTGTTTACGTAAGTTCAGTATATACAATGGGTACCGGCAGTTCAGAACTGGTCGCCGGCGATGTGATTTTGAGCATCGATTCCTGTCCGCTTAATCCGTATGGGCGGTACCAAGACCCTCGCTATGAGCGGATAGGTTTTGAGCATCTGATTGCTCAGCACCCTGCGGGCACGATTATCCCCTTTGAGATATTCAGAAACGGCAAAAAAGAGTCTGTAGATGTTAAAATACAAGATATCAAGGCCGATCAAA
>JAAYQH010000505.1 GCA_012519365.1 Planctomycetota bacterium
TGACGGCCTTTGCCGCCGATCGGCAATCGGTTACCGATATTCTGCTGGACATCCATGAAGGCGGTCTGGATCCGGAAATGATCGAGCCGGACGCGGTATGTCTGGCGCGTGTGCTGGAGCATACGCTGGAGATTTCCAAGCATCCCGACACGCTGTATGTTTTGGTGACCGAGAGCAGCGGGTACTTTATTCAGCCCGGCCACGAAGGGTACGCCCCGAAGACGCGTTCCTTTTTGCTGCAACCTGATCACTATCGTACTGCGGCGTTGACGCGGGAGATCTTATTGACGATGGCCGCGACCGATTCTGAGTCGCCGCTGAAAAAAGTGGTTTTTGTCGATACGCCGCAGGGGGTCGATCAGCAGGCTTTGGCGCAACGAACGGGTCTGGAAGTTGGCGTCGAGTCGGCCCTCACAAAGTTTCATTGCCGAATGCCTTTCGATCACGCTCTTTCGGGCGGGGCCGTGTTGATGGCTGTCGGGGCGGCGATGGCACCGGTGGAACGGCGCGGGTCGGCCGATTTTCGGCGTGATTTTATGCCGTATCAGGGCAAGCGAAAGATGATGGAATCGAGCCTGCGATTGGCCGGTATTTCGTTGGCGGTGCTGCTGGCGTCGATTGCGATCTATTTTCAATCGCGAACCTGGCGGATGACGGCCTATGCCGAGACGCTCCATACCAAGCTGGCGGATGAATATCGTGCTGCGATGTATGGCAGCAATCCGCCGACCACCGAGGCGATTACGTCGCGATTGCGGCGGACATTGAACAATGTTCGGCGGGTGCAGGAAGGGCTGGGGCCGGGCGACGATAAGTCGGTGCCGGCCAAACTGACGTTCCTGCTTGAGGCGATTAACAACGCGCCGCCGTCGGTGGATGTTGTTATTCAGCAGATCAACATCAGCGAACGGACGATGCGGGTCAAAGGCGACACCAACAGTCGGCGTGCGACGTTGGATTTGTTTGAGGCCATCAAAAAGCATCCCCGCCTGCGATTCGGTCAGGAACGGATGTCCATGGCGGGCAATCGAGACAATTTCGAATTTACCGTCGAACCGGCACAATGAGGTCAGTTATGAAAGCGTATCTGAAAAATCCGTTGTTTTACTATATTGCGATCTGTATGTTTGCCGGTCTGTGGGCGGTAACGGCTGCGGCGGTGTTTTATCCGCGTGCGCTGGCAACCTGGCAAAAAGAAAAACAAGATTACGAGGCAGCCGAGGAGTTATTGGCTCAGATTATCAAGATCGAGCCGCAGCGTCTGACGTATCAGCAAAAAGATGGCCAGACGACCGGTGATTTTGATTTCAGCAGGGCGGTCAACGAGTTCGCGGTGTTGTTTTCCATTTCCCCGGCCAATTTTACGTTGAATACCCGCGGCGAAATCCGACGTGCCGGCAAACGAGCGCGGTCGGCGACGCTTTCGATTCGCACCATCGACATCGAACGCACGGCCAAATTTCTTTCGGCGATGCTGGTTCGCTGGCCGGAGCTGCAATGCGAGCAGCTTACCTTTGAAAAACTGCCTCAGGGCAAAGACAACTGGCGCGTCGATATGACGCTAACCTATTATTACTGAGTATTACTGAGCGGGCAGAACGTCTCTGCTGAAGGAATCGGTGTTTTCTTGGCGACACATTTCGCACGCCTTGGCGGGTTTTTGCCGAAGGCGGGGCGTTTTGTGATTTGTTGCCGTCGCGTCGGCATTGTCGGCCCTCGGCCCCGCATAGTCAGGCAAGTGCCTTCTCCTGCTTTTCTCTGATGCTGCAAAGCGACGAATGCGGAGGGTGTGCGCGATCGAAAAAGTTCTCTCTTGATTGCTGGCGACA
>JAAYQH010000506.1 GCA_012519365.1 Planctomycetota bacterium
GTGCGTGAAATTTTGTTCTGTCGCTCATGCGGCTTTTTGCATTGATTTCCAGTAAGCCTCCCCTTGATTGCTGTAATAGACGCTGGCCAAGGCCATCCCCGATTCGGCATTGTCTTTGTCCCACCTCATTCCAGACTCTTTCAGTCGTTTTGTCAGACCGCCGCAAACCGATTCGGTCGGCCCCGAGCCGATATCATAGCCCTGCTGGACAAAGGCCGGATAATCCGTCATCGCTACACGTTTGGCAATATAGTCCCGCACAGCATTCAACGCCTGCTGTTTTTGTGCCTCGGTCGTCTTGTCAAGACAGTCCCCCAAGCGATCCAGCAACACCAGCGCCCCTTGTTCCAGGCCAACCGTTACCATTTTATCCTTCCACGCCGTTGCCGCGGCTGTCCCTTCGCCGAATAACTCCTGTCCGGTCTTGATCAAATGCTCTTTGAAATGGTAAAAGTCCAGAATGTTTTCTTTCAGCATGGGCAGTTGTATCTGGAGTTGTTTGAGAATCCACGGTGCGCCATCGCTGACCGAGTAGGCTGTTTTGGCCGTGGCGATCTCCATCTGACGGCCAATCTGACGCAACAGCCGTCCGGCCGCCTCATGGTTACCACTGGTTCCCATGACATGTTGATGTGTTTTATCGGCGTCATAAAACGAAACGATCTTGAACGCTTTGTAGGGCCCGTCACTTCCTTTACGCGGCCGATGCGCTGGAGCGGTACTTTTACGCCCTTGTCGTTTCCGTTTGGCCGCCTCGGTGACGCGGCGTTTGCGTTTCTGCGTCTCGGTAACCTGTGGAACCCTCACGCCGTCGGCGCCGGTAATGACCGGCTGATCCGTACCATCCTGCCCCGTAAAGTCCGGCCCGGTCTCTGCCCTTGGTGCTGGGCCCTTCAGACCGCGGCGCCGTGCTGTTCTACAATCTGGCGAATGCTGTGGGAACGGAGGCCCAACTGAGCCAGACGCTTGCCATTTTCACGGGCCGGGACAAAAGCATTCTTCAGACTTTCCCGGCAGCAGATCTCGCGGACACCAAGGCTGTGATTGCGCGATTCGATGCCCCGCAGCAAGTCCCTCGGAACCCCGGTGCCGTGCGGGGATTCCAGAAAACGGTGCGATAAACTTCCAAACGCCCGTTGACCGTCCGATGAGAGGTCTTCTGCTTGCCTTTATTCTTCCATCTCAGCGACGGAGGAGTCTGCCGAGGGGGAAAAAACCTGCTGGTGTTGTTCCAGCAGGTCGAGGGCTTTTTGAGAGGTCTTTTGCCGAAACTCGGCATGGGCATTGCGAACCGGTTGCTCACTTGGGTCAATAATCGCTGCCGGGTGGGCGTCGTTAATCGCGTCGGCAATCTTTTCGGCCAAACGCCCCATGGCCACGTGCATTTCGGCCATCATCTGTTTCGCTGTAACTTGTTTGCCTTCTATGACTTACCTTTCAAAAAAAGAAACAAAACCAACCTTTTATATACCTGTAAGTCATTCTAAAACAAGTAGTTACAATGCGCCAGCAAAAAATCCACACAC
>JAAYQH010000507.1 GCA_012519365.1 Planctomycetota bacterium
GCTGGTCGATTATCGGCGACCGCATCGAGGCCGGGACGTATATGGTCGCGGCTGCGATTACCAAAAGTCGGCTTCGGCTTCGCAACTGTGATCTGGATCATATGGTGGCGGTGGTGGATCGACTTCGCAATATCGGCGCGGTCATTGAGCCGACGGCGGATGGCTGTGAGGCTGCTCAATATGGCCCCATCCGTCCGGCCGATATTACCACGCAGCCGTATCCGGGGTTTCCGACCGACTTGCAGGCGCAGTTTATGGCGTTGCTGGCGTTGGCGGAGGGCAATAGTGTGATTACGGAAAAAATCTATCCTGACCGCTTTATGCATGTGGCCGAGATGAATCGGATGGCTGCCAATCTGCGTAAAGAGGGCCCCAGTGTGATCGTCGCGGGTGTGGAACGGCTGATCGCGGCACCGGTGATGGCCTCGGATTTGCGGGCCTCGGCGGCGTTGGTGCTGGCGGGGATGGCTGCCTACGGGCAGACGGTTGTGCATCGTGTCTATCATATCGACCGCGGCTATGAAAAAATCGAGGAAAAACTCAACGGTGTGGGGGCAAAAATCCGTCGTGTCGATGTATGAGACAGCGGCCCGCTGCCGGCGGGTATCTGACGTGGAGACTTGGTATGGATTTATTTGAGGCGATAAAAAAACGGCATTCGTATCGCGGGGGGTTTGAGGACAAGCCTGTGCCGCGTGCGCATTTGCGGCAAATTGTTCAGGCCGGTCTGGATGCGCCGTCGGGGTGCAATGCCCAGACGCCCCGGTTTGTTATTGTGGATGATCCCGCGTTGGTTCGCACCCTTGCTGGGATGCACGACAGGAACAAGGCCATGCAGCAGGCCAGGGCCTTTATTGCCTGCATTATCGACAAGGAGCCGCCAGCGGTGTATCAGGGGATGTCGTTTCAAATCGAGGATTGTGCCGCGGCGGTGGAAAATATGCTGCTGGCGATAACCGCGCTGGGCTATGGCAGTGTGTGGGTGGATGGGTGGCTGCGGATTGACGGTCGGGCTGAGATTATCGGCAACATGCTCGGCCTTCCGGCGGGCAAATGCCTTCGTGTCCTGCTGCCGATCGGCCTTCCGTGCGAGGAAATCAAACCGCCGGCTAAGAAGCCCTTTGACCAACGCGCCTGGTTCAATGCCTGGGAGCAGGGCCAATAACCCAAGAGGGCCTGAGTTTTTAGAAACCCGTGTCGGCGGCGTAAGGCATTAAATTCTAAATCATCGTGACAGTGAATTCGACCAGACATTCCGACGCACCGCTGCGTTGTCCCAAGTGCGGCTCGACGGACATTGCCGAGATTGTTTATAATCCGGCGGCGATGGATGAGGAGCTGCTGCGTCGGGTACAGGCCAAACGGGCGGTCCTCCGTACCGGCGCGCAGATTAAGCCTGCGCCGCGGTATCACTGCAACTATTGCGACTATGAATGGTAGGCCGGGGGGGCCTTACGTGAAACTGCGTTTGACATTGACGACGCGGCCGGTGCGACGTTTACGGTTGTTGATTGCCCGGCCTTTGGATGTCCGCTGACGAGCCAGAAAACCACTCTTACGGGCACGTTTGACCAGACTTTTTCGATGATTTTTCACGGGTATCTCCTGTTTTTTTTGTTTTGTTAGGCGGGGCTGTTTTGAGACTCCAATTGTCTTTTTCAAAAAACGTGGCAGGATTATATCTTATTGTTACGGGAAAGCAAGACTGTCCGGCAAAAAAATATGAAGTGCCGGGTCCCTGGGATGGTTGATTGCCGGTGTCGGGGGGCTGTTACCGTCGCGGTTGAAGTGCGGCTGCAGGCGGTTCTGCGGTCGGTTTTGGGTATTCAATGACGCCGAGGTAGGGCAGAGTTTTTTCGAGAATCTCCCGAACGACCGGTGCAGCGACGCGGCCGCCGCTGTACCCCTTGCCCAGCGCGCGATTGGGGCGAACAATCGAAACCAAGACGACCACCGCCGGTTTTTGGGCCGGGGCGCCGCCGACGAATGAGGAGATATAGTTGCGGGTGTCATAGCCGCCGCCGGGCAGGGCGATGTTGGCGGTGCCGGTTTTGCCCCAGACCTGGCAGTTTTTCAGGGCTGCCTGATCGCCTGTGCCGTCGTTGACCACCGCCGTGAGGGCGTCTTGCACTATCCATCGGGCTACCTCCGGCTTGAGGATGTAGCCTGCGCCGGCGCTGGGCTGCCGCAATTCGGTGATGTTGCCATGGCGATCGACCACCGCCCGAACGATGTGGGGACGAACCAAACTGCCGCCGTTGGCCAAAATGCAATAGGCCTGTGCCATTTGTAGAGCGGTGACGGAAATTTCGTGTCCGAATGGAATGCGTGTGACGCTCCAGCCGCTCCAGCGATTGAGCGGATGAAGAATGCCTGCTTCTTCGCCGGGCAGGTCGATGCCGGTGCGCTGGCCGAAACCGAACATCCGCAGACCGTCGTAGAGATTTTTTTGCCCCATTTGCAGGCCGATTTTGGCCATGCCGACATTGCTGGAGTGGCTTAAAATCTCGCGCACATTCATCAAGCCGAAGTGTTTATTGCCGAACTCGCCGATACGGTATCTGGCGAAATAGCCGTTTTCGCAATCAAATTTTTCGTTAAACCCGATGCTGCCGCTGTCGAGGGCGATGGCCGCGACAATGGGTTTGAAGATACTGCCCGGCTCATAGACATCGCAGATTGCTCGGTTTTTCAGATGCTCCGGGTCGGTTCGGGTAAAATTCTCGGGGTCGAAATCCGGCAAAGAGACCATCGCCAAAACCGCTCCGGTGTAGGGATCCATCACGATGCCGACGGCGGCTTGAGCCTCGTACTCCTGCATCTTTTTGAGCAGGGCCGATCGCACAAATTCCTGAATGCTTGCGTCGATGGTCACGATCAGGCTTTGCCCGTCGATGCTTTCCACGCGGTCGGTGGGGGCGGCAGCGATAGGGCGTCGAAGGGCATCGACGACAAACACGCTTTTGCCGTCCGAGCCGCGGAGCAGCCGGTCATATTGGAATTCCAATCCTGCCAGGCCGGTCTGTTCAGTCCCGATAAAGCCGACGACGTGGCTGGTCAGTCTGCCGGCCAAATAGCGGCGTTTCCATCGGGTTTCAATGCTGATGCCGGGGATGCCGGCCTGGACCACGGCGTCGCGCGTCAAGATGTCCACATCCGAGAGCAGGGGGGCGTAGCCGGGGTTGGAGGCGCTGTCAATCAATCGGCAAATCTCGTGGCCGGGCACTTGCAGCAGATCATGCAATTGCAAGGCGGCGATTTTAATCGCCTCGGTGTTCTCAAACCGCCGCGGTTCGGCAAAGACGGTATAACTGACGTTGCTGGCCGCCAGCAGCCTGCCTCGCGCATCGACGATAAAGCCTCGTTGCGCGGGTTCGGGAATGATGGCCTTTTGCTGGCGTCGGCTGGACAGTTCGAAGGTGTCGGCTTTGACGAATTGCAAATCATACAGCCGCCAGATCAACAGGCCGAAGAGAATACAAACCGCCGCGAATCCCGTGAGTATGGTATAGGTTTGGCGATTCATCGGATTAGTCCTGGTGTGCAGATTCCGACGGCGGGGTCAGGCCGGCCGGACTGATTAAACTTTCAAAGTAGAGCTGTTTTTGTCGCAGTTGTTGGGTGATCTGGTTTTGCTCTACCACGGCCGAGCGGTACTGATTGAACAAACGTGTCGAACTGGTGCGTAAATGGACGGTGAAAATCAGCATGCCCGTCACAAAAAAAACGCAATAGATAAATCGTCCGCGCGACATTGACAGTACCCCTGCTGCCGGTCAGCGTGCCGGGAGGATCAAGGTCATTCCCGCCTTAAGATCATCTGCACTTTTGAGACGGTCTTTATTCAGATCAAGAAGGTCTTTGTACTTGTTTCCGTCGCCGAGTGTCTTTTCGGCGATTTTCCAAAGCGAATCGCCCGGCTGAACGACGTACTGGACGGTTTTCGGCTGCGGCTTTGCCGCGTGCGAGGTGGTTGATGCGGAGTTGGTTCGCTCGAAGAAATTCGAAAACCGCTCGAGCAGGCTTTCGGTGGCCGGCGGTTCGGTACGGACGGTTGCGGCGATGTCTGTCAGCGGAGGAATCACCAGCCGACTGCCGACGACGACATGATCCGGTGAGGACATCGCCTCTTTGTTGGCTTCATACAGTTTCTGAATCACTGCCCGTCGATTGCCTTGTTCGGGGCCATAATATTTTTGCGCAATAACCGCCAGATTTTCGCCGCGCTGCACAATGTGTTCTCGCGTGGCGGGTTGTGTTGTTGTCCGGCCGGTTGAAGGCAGGTCAAGTTGGTTGATCTGTTCGGAGATAACCGAGGGCGTGGGGGCCGGCGGGATGGGGATGTCCCCTGCGACCGGGTTCGGTGCAGCGGCCTCCTGAGGAATGCTGTTCAGAATGATGACTTCCTGCGGCGGCTCGGTTTTGCGCAAGGGGATGTCCGGGCTTAACCGCCGGGCCGTTTCGGTGAGCTGGCGGTCGATGACCAGGTCGGGGGTGGAGGGGGTGACCACGGAGGTGGTTTTGACCACGTCTTCGGCCGCGGCCGATTGTAAAAATGACGGCAGCCCATTGATCAAATACGCGATCAGGACAATAAAAAACAATCCCAGCAACAATCCGATCTTGGCGTCAGCAGTCATTTGTACAACTCCCTTTTCCATATTCTTATAACCGTTTTGCTATTCGCAATTTTGCGCTTCGACTGCGAGGATTCGCGACGACCTCTTCGCGTGTTGGCTGAATCGGTTTTTTGGTCAGCACGTCGTAAACCCCCTCAGTTTTTTTTTGCCGAAAATCATTTTTAACGATTCCATCCTCCAGGCTGTGAAAGCTGATGACCGCAATCATTCCGCCGGGTTTAAGCAGGTTCGGTGCGGCTTCCAGCAATCGTTGCAGACGATTCAGCTCGTCGTTGACCGCGATTCGCAGGGCCTGAAAGGTCCGCGTAGCGGGGTGGATTTTATGCCCTCGCGACGGCGCTTTCATCGCCCGGCATACCACGGCGGCCAGCTCGGCCGTGGTCGTGAGCTTAGCCTGTTTTCGCTGTTCGACAATGAACCGGGCAATCCTCCTTGATGCCCGGTCCTGACCGTAGCGGTAAATCAGATCCGCCAAATCCTTCTGGCTCAACCGATTCACCAACTCTGCGGCGGTTGTCTCAAGCCGGTCATCCAGCCGCATATCCAGGGGCATAGCGGTCTGGAAACTGAGCCCCCGCTGAACGTCATCCAGCTGGGCCGAACAAAACCCCAAGTCGGCCATTATAAAATCAACCTTGTCGATGCTGCGTTGGGCCGTAATCTCGGCGATTCGGTCGAAGTTTTCCCGAATCAATTCCACGCGGCACTTGAGGTCGCGTAAATTTTGTAAGGCCCGGCGGATACTGTTTTGATCCACGTCCAGTCCGAGCAAGCGACCCTCCGGGCCTAACTGACGACCGAACAACCGACTGTGGCCCCCATGTCCGACGGTTGCATCGATCATAATCCCATCCGTGGGAAGTTTAATCCATTGTAAAAGCGGTTCCA
>JAAYQH010000508.1 GCA_012519365.1 Planctomycetota bacterium
CAGCGGGAGGTGGGGCTTGCAGCGGGGGAGCCGCCGGCGACCAAAGGCTATTGTCCGAGTGTCTTTGCGGTGCTGCCGAAACTGATTGAGCGGCTCGGCTGCAATGAGCATGGCAGCATCACAGGGATTTTGACGGTGCTGGCCGAGGGGGATGATTTGAATGATCCGGTCGCCGACAGCGCTCGTTCGCTGCTGGACGGCCATATTGTGCTGTCGCGTAAACTGGCCGACCGCGGACATTATCCGGCGATCGATATCCTGCAAAGTGTCAGTCGGCTGATGAATACGGTCGCAACGGCCGACCATCGCAAAGCGGCGCTGGCGCTGCGCGAGATTTACGCCATTTATGCAGATGCGGAAGATTTGATTTCCATCGGTGCGTTTGTGCCGGGCAGCAATAAACGGATTGACGGAGCGATGGCCCTGATTGACCGGATTCGGCGGTTTTTGATTCAACCGGTTCGTCAGCGCAGCGCATTTGAACAAACCCTCAAAGAGCTCGAAGGGATTGTGCGGGCATGGAACGAATTGCTGGGCGCCCCGGCTGCGCCGGCGTCAAAAAACACGCTTGATCGTGTGCGGCGGTGAGGGTAAGCGGCGATGCAAAAGTTCCGATGGCGTTTGCATCGGTTGCTGGATGTGCGGCAAAAGCAGCATGAGGCGTTACGGGCCGAGTTAATCGCCCTGACCGAGCAGGCCGCGGCACTGCGAGGGCGTATCCTGATGGAAAAAGCGATGCTGCGAAGCCGCTTGGCGGAGCTGCGGGCGTTGCCCGCGGAGCGGCGGCTCAGGCAGCAGCAGGATTTTATGGCGCATATCTCGGCAGTGGACGGCCGGATCGCAGCGCTGGAACAGCAATTGAACGAATTGGAACAGAAGCGAAAAGAAAAAACCAAGGCGGTCATGACGGCCCGAAAGTCATGTCGGATGCTGGAACGGCTTCGCGAAAACGCCGTTGAGGCCTATCAGCGCGGCGTGCGTGCCGAAGAGCGAAAACTTGAGGATGAAAGCACCACGGCTGCCGTGGCGCGTCGGATGCTGGAAATCAATTGACCGGAGCCGTTGATAACGGAGTGTCGAAATATGAAAAAAACACAGGTGATTGTGATGGTGGGGGTGGGGGTGTTCAGTTTTGCGGCCAGTTTCGGGGTGAACTGGTTTAGACACCAAAAGGCTGCCCAGGCGGCGGTGGCGGAGTCCGACCCGCAGATGCCTGAAGCGGCCATCGATGGCCGTCGGCAGCCGGGTGTGGGCGGCTCTTTGGCCAATGCGGGGTGACTTTCAGAAAACATCGATGAACAGGTGGGGTTGACCGAGCGGGAGTTGCAGAATTTGATTTATGACGTGCGCGAAAAAATACGTCAGAACCAGCAGCGCGAAAAAGAACTGGCCAAAGAGGCTGAACGGATTGAACTGGCCCGTCAGGGCTTGCAGGAGGATGTGGAGCGGCTCAATGAAATTGGCGCAACGCTTGATATGAAACTGTTGCGGCTCAAGGAAAAAGAAGACCAGCTTCAGCAGATGATAATTGATATTGAGAAGGCAGAGCGTACCAATATTGAGCGGTTGGCGGCCACGTATGACAAGATGGATCCGTCCCAGTCCGGCAAGATTATGATGAACATGGCCGCCAACAATCAGATGGCGGATGTGGTCAAGATTCTGTACTATATGAACGAACGGAACGCGGCTCGCGTGCTGGGCGAGATCGGCTCGACGCAGCCGGATGTGGCGGCCGCCCTGAGTTTGCAGCTCAAACGCGTGCGGCAAGGAGACTGACCCGATGGATATGGCAACAGTCATTGGTCTGATATTAGGCTTCTCGGTCATTATCGGCGCGATCGCCATGGGCGGCGGGGCGTTGATTTTTGTGCACGTGCCGTCGATGTGCATCGTGGTGGGGGGGATGCTGTGTTCGGTGCTGATTCATTTTTCGCTCAAGCAATTTTTGAGTATTTTCAACATCGTCAAAAAGACCTTTATGATCAAAGTGCCCAGTCCGAATGAGATTATTCGCCAGATGGTCAATTATGCGGCCATCAGTCGGCGCGACGGGGCGTTGGCCCTCGAAGAGCAGATCCGTCGGGTGGACAATCCGTTCCTGGTCAAAGGGCTGCAAATGCTGGTGGACGGTCAAGAGGAAGAAACGATTCGCGGGTTGATGGAGCTTGAGATAGACAACCTGCAGGAACGTCACGCCAACGGCAAAAAAATCCTGGAGTTTATGGGCGCTGCGGCTCCGGCGTTCGGGATGATCGGGACCCTGATCGGGCTGGTGCAGATGCTGCAAAACCTCAGCTCGCCGGATCAGATCGGTGCCGGCATGGCCGTTGCGCTGATTACAACATTTTACGGCTCGCTGTTGGCGAATCTGGTGTTTATCCCGCTGGCCGGCAAACTGGGAATGTATTCCAAGGCCGAGTCGCTGGCGATGGAGATGATTGTGGAAGGCATTTGCACCATCAGCCGCGGGGAAAATCCAACGGTGGTACGTGAGAAAATGCAGGCGTTTATCTCGCCGGCACATCGTGAAGACATCAAGGCGACGATTTGATGGCTCCGAGTTCCCGAAAAAAACCTGTTGAAGCGGATGACGGCGGCGGCGCGCCGGAATGGATGGTAACGTTTTGCGATTGTATGACGCTGCTGTTGACATTTTTTGTGCTGCTGCTGAGTTTCGCGACGTTTCATAAGGAGACCATGCCGCGACTGGGCGTTTCGTTTTCTGAGGCGCTGCCGGCCCTCGGCCTGTCGCGCAATGAGCAAAGGGATTCGCTCTGGGATAAGATGAGCAGCGACGAGACCGTCCGCCAAAAAGAAGGCAGCGAAACGCGAACGTCGGATACGACCCAAAGCAGCAATTTTATGCGGGAAAAGCGTGCGCTGGATTTTCGAAATTTGAAGGTGTTTTCGGCCCCGTCGGAGGCGTTTTTTTGGGGGCGAGGGGCGGCGATTTCCAGCCAGGGCACGCAGGTGCTCGATGCCTTGGCGGTTTTTCTTCGCTTTCAGCCAGCGCGGGTGGTCATCAGCGAAAACGGGCCGGACGGCAATGTCGAGTTGGGATTGAGCCGGGCCGAGGCAGTCCTGAACTATCTGGTCGAACAAAAGGGGCTGGATCGGAGATATTTCAGTCTGACCGCATCGAGTATGATGCGTGAAAAAAGCACCCGGCGACAGATTGAAATCACGCTGCTGGACAGGAGCATCTACGAATGAGCCGAAAAAAGCCGACCGCTGAACCCAAAGGCGGAGCGCCGGGGTATATCGTGACGTTTTCCGATATGATTACGTTGTTGCTGACTTTTTTTGTGATGCTGCTGAGCATGGCCGAAAACCAGGTTGAAAAACACAAATTTGAGATTGGCATCAGTTCCTTTCGTCGGGCCATTGCGGATATGGGATTGTCGGGCTTGTTGACCGATCGGGCGTTAAGTTCAACGTTCGATCATCCAAAGGTCTATTATCGAGTGGATGCCGGACAGGATGAGCCGCAGGATCGGTCGATTGACGCGCAAACAGAGATGCTGCGCCGGGTGTTGATGGATATTGAGCAGATGATGACGATATCCCCGTCGCAAATCACCGGCACGGCGAAAATTGCGTTTCCAATGGCGATTCGGTTTGCCCCGGGCCGATGGGAACTGGGTGCCGAAGGCTATAGCGAAGTGAAGAAAATGGTCGAGCAGCTCAAAACCAACTTTCCCGACCAGCGGCCGGCACTGTACGTCTTGGCGCTGGCTTCCGATGCGTCCTCATCGCAGCAGTGGTCGGTTTCGGCGCGGCGAGCGATGGCAGTTGCCCGCGTGGTGCGTGAACAGTTGACCGACCGGACGGATTGGCCAGTGTACTGCTGGGGCGCCGGCCCGGGCGGCCAGTGGGTTGGTCCCGAGGGGCTACTCAGCCCGGACACACAGATATTGATTACCGTCTTGACGGACAAATAGGCACAAATCGACAGCGAAGGTCAGGGCTCAGGGGAGATAAGATATTGAACACGCGCCCGGCCGGGCGTTTAAGTTTTTGACGCTGCGGTGCGCTTGTTGCTGCGCATCAGACGGATTGGGGCGGATTTTTCGTTTGGGCATACCATTTGCACACCCTTCCGTCAACGAAAATGGGTTCCTCGGCTGCCCTGTGCGATGTGCATCAGTTTTTCCATGGCTGCCGTGTTACGATCGGGTAAGGATTGTTTATGGTAAAAAAACGCATCTTCTTGCTGGTCGGTTTGCTGGTGCTGTCGCTGGCCGGGCAGGTACTGCTGCGGCCGTGTTTGGGAACGCCGCAACGGGCAAATGACATATCATCGGCGTCCGCGGACGAACCGGCCCTGTCCGATGTGTCCCCGCCGCCGGCAGAGACGTCCCAATCACCCCCTGCGTTTGCCGATGATACCGAGTTGCTGCAGGGGCAATTGTGGAGACAGTTCTTTTATATGATCGGCTTTGTGGCACTGATCGGCGTGGGGGCGTGGCTGGTCTGTCGCAAGGTGTCCGGCGGTGCGGTTAGCGGCGGACGGGTGATTCGCATCGGCGAAACCGTCCGGCTGGGGCCGCGAAAGACGCTGCATTTGATTCGCATTGGCCCCAAAACGCTACTGGTGGCTGCTGCGGGGGAAAGTTTGTCTTTGCTGGCCGATGTCAGTAAGGAGGTCGCCGTTCTTGAGACGGTTGAGGACAACAGCGATGGCTAAGGGCTGGCTGCTGTGGGCGATGCCGGCCGTGGCGGTTCTGTTGTCAGGCGCAGCGGCCCTGGCTCAGACGCCGGTCGGTCATACGCTGCCGTCGGTGCCGGAGTTGTTGGATGTGGTGGATAAGGCCACGACCGACCCGACGGGAAATACGCCGACCGAATGGAGCGCTCCGGTCAAGCTGGTCGTGTTGTTTACGCTGCTGGCGCTGCTGCCGAGTATTCTGGCGATGACCACCTCGTTTACGCGGATTGTGATTGTGCTGGGGTTTGTCCGGCGGGCGCTGGGCACGCAGAATATCCCGCCGAATACCGCGGTTTTGGGGCTGGCGTTGTTTTTGACACTCTTTACAATGGCTCCGACGCTGTCGCGCATTCAGGCAGAGGCGGTGCGGCCGTATCTGGATGAAGCGATTGAATTTGAACAGGCCACCACAACGGTCAGTACCATTTTGAAAGAGTTTATGATTCGTCAGACCCGCAAAAGCGACATGGCGTTGTTTGTCTCGATTGCCAAGGTGCCAATGCCCGAGCAGGTCGGCGATCTGGGACTGCACATTGTCACCCCGGCGTTTATTATCAGCGAGTTTCGCACCGCCTTTGAAATAGGGTGTCTGATCTTTATTCCGTTTTTGCTGCTGGACCTGGTGATTGCCAGCGTCTTGCTCAGTGCCGGTATGATGATGCTGCCGCCGGTGATGATTTCGCTGCCGTTTAAGCTGATTTTGTTTATTTTGGTCGATGGCTGGGGGGTCCTGGCGCAGGGCCTGAGTTTGAGTTTCCGCTAAGATAGTCTCGACGTTGGAACAGCCTGTATTGTGTTGCCTGTGTAGAAATTAGAGTTTTGGATCTTCATTGATAGGGTTCGTTATGGACGTGGATTTGGTTCTTTATCTGGGTCGGCATACGATGGAAACGGCGTTGCTGCTGTCGGCGCCGATTCTGGTGGTCTGTATTTTTACCGGTATCGTGATTTCGCTGTTTCAGACGGTTACCTCGATTCGCGATATGTCGCTGACGATCGCGCCGAAACTAATCGCCGTGGGCATTACGGCACTGCTGTTTGGCAACTGGATGCTGCAGGTGTTGATGAAATTTACCACCGAGATCTTCAGCCGGATTCAGGGCTACGGGATGTGAGGGTCAGCGGCAAAGGAGGGGCAGGGTTTTAAGGAGTCGAGTGGACTGATGGGGTTTTATGGATATAGCGGCTGGGAATATCTTTGGGTTTATGCTCATTGTGACGCGGATCGGGGCGTTTTTTGCTACGGCCCCGCTGTTTAGTTGGCAAACAATCCCCGTTCGCAGCAAGATTACCATCGCCCTGATTTTGGCGGGTTTTTTTGCCGCGATTACTCCCTATCCGCCCCCCTCGGCGACGATTCATCCGATTGAGGCGTTTTTATTTCTGTTCGACGAGACGGTCTATGGGCTGGCCGTCGGGCTTGTCGCCTACAGTTTGCTGGCGGTCATTCGCGTGGCCGGCGGCATCATTGAACAGCAGATGGGCTTGACCATGGCCAATGTGATGGATCCATTTCTGGGCGAGGAAAGCTGCCCTATCGGTACTCTTCTCGAGATTATTTTCGTGTTGATGCTGTTTGCAACCGAAGGGCACCATCTGCTGCTGCACATTCTCAGTCGCACGTTTGAAGGCTATCAGCCGGGCGCGATTCCCACGATCGAGGCCCTGGTCGGCAGTGTACTGAAAGCCGGTTCGGCGATGATGATGCTGGCGTTGCAGTTGGCCGCACCGATTTTGGCGACGTTTTTGCTGCTGGTGGTGGTGCTGGCGTTTATGGCGCGTGTGGCCCCGGAGGCGAACGTGCTGTTTTTGAGTCTGCCGCTGCGATGCGGACTGGGATTGTTGATGGTCGGGATTTTTATGCCGTTTCTGGCGGCCTATCTGAAACAGTTTACGCTGTGGCTAAATCAACTGATTCCTCTTTAAGCAAACACCATTGCAGCGGCCGCATTGGATAGCCAATTATGGACAGTGCACAAAACAAAACCGAACAACCCACTCAGCATCGGTTGAAAAAGGCCCGTGAACAGGGGCAGACACCGCAAAGCCAGGAGATGCTCTCGGCGGTGACCCTGGGCACGCTGGTCGGGGCGACGGCGCTGCTGGGGCCGTGGTTCACCGAATGGTGCAAGAAGCGGATTTGCGCCGGATTAACGGCGGACACCTCGGTGATGGACAACAGCGAGGTGTTTACGGCGTATATGGGACAACAAATTATCGATACCCTGCTGGTGTTGCTGCCGTTTGTGGGGGTGCTTTTTGCCGCCGGGGTTGGGGTGAGTCTGGCGATTTCCGGATTGCAATACAGCCCCAAGGCGCTGGAATGGAAGCTGGACAAACTCAATCCCGCCAAGGGGCTGAAGGAATTGTTTTCGACCGAGTCGCTGGTAAAATTGGTACTGTCTGTGCTTAAATTGGTATTTATCGGCGTGCTGGTCTGGTTTTATCTGAAAGATCGGCTGGATGTACTTGCAACGTTTCAGTGGGTTCATGTGGATCGAATGCTTGGTGCTATCGGCGGGTTGATCCTGGGTGCGTCGGTTCGGATTTGTGTGGGGATGTTGGTGATCGGGGCGGTGGATTTGTTCTATCACAAATGGAAATATATTGAAAATCTCAAAATGACCAAGCAGGAAGTCCGCGATGAACACCGCGACACCGAAGGGGCGCCAGAGGTTAAGTCACGAATTCGCCGAAAGCAGTATGAAGCAGCGATGCGGCGGATGCTTCAGGACGTCCCCAAGGCCGATGTGGTGCTGGTTAACCCGACGCATGTGGCCGTCGCCCTGCGGTATGATTCGACGAAGATGCGGGCGCCGGTGGTGGTGGCTAAAGGCGGCGATCATATGTGCGAGAAAATCAAGGACATCGCCCGTTCGTACGGCGTGCCGATTATTCGTCGGCCGTCGCTGGCCCGCGAGTTGTTCGCGACGGTCAAACTCGGAAAGCCCATTCCCGATACCCTTTTCGTGGCCGTGGCCGAGGTATTGGCGCTGGTCTATCGCCTGCGCAAAAGCAGATAACTCCCGTTCAGGCCGACGGAGTCAGCGGCAAGGTGACCACAAATACTGTTCCTGCCTGTCGGCTGGATTGGACGTGGATACGGCCGTGATGAAGTTCGGTGATCTTCTGGGCAATTGCCAGCCCGAGGCCGGTGCCGCCGGAGTGACGGTCCCGGGCCTTTTGCACGCGGTAAAATCGATTAAACAAAAGCCGGCAATCTGTTTCGCTGATAGAGCCGCCCTCATCATGGACAGCTATCGAGACCGCCGATTCGGACAGGGTCATAGTGACGGTGATGGGGGTTTGCGGCGGGGCATATTTAACGGCGTTGTCCATCAGGTTCATCATTAATTGATTGATTTGCGAAGGTTCGCCCAGGATGCGGGCGCTGCATAGTGTCTGTCTGAAGGTCTGTCCCTTTTTCTCGGCCAGCGGTTTATAAAAGTTGATGACGTTCTCAATCACCGGCTGCACGTCGAAAACCTCTTGATCCTCGGCCATGCCGATATTCTCAAGTCGGGACAGATCCAGCAATTGAGTGACAAGATGACTGAGGCGGTCAATATCGTCGAGAGCTTCGCTGATGCTTTGCTCGTAAAATTCAGCGGAGCGTTTTTGCGATTGGGCAAGCTGCAGGGTACTTTTTATCAGTGCGATGGGCGTTTTAAGCTCGTGTGCGGCATCAGCGGTAAAGCGTTTCTGTTCCTCGATGGCTTCCGACAGGCGATGAAGCATGGCCTGCCATGAGGTAACAAACGGCGTCAACTCGGCCGGCAGCGAGGTGTGCTCAGGTTTGATGTTGGCAAGGTTATCATGTGAAATTCGGCTCATTTGCTCGGCCAATTCATTGACCGGTCGCAGGCCCCATCTGAGGAACTGCTCGGTCAGTCCGAACCCCGCCCATACGAGGAGGATGCCGGCAATGACCAGCACGCGGACAAACTCGGCGGTTTCGTGGTATGCGTTTTGGCTCTTGACCGCAATCAGAACATTTAACGAGAAGGTTTTGGGAATCTGTTCGTGTTCGTTCTGATAGACTGCCCAGATGACCCGATACGGCTC
>JAAYQH010000509.1 GCA_012519365.1 Planctomycetota bacterium
GTGCGAGACTAAGGAGAGAAATGCAAGACTGTGCAATAATATGCAAGAAGATAGGAATTGGGCGTTACTGGACTTGAACAAAAAGTCACAAGTAACGAAAAATAAAATACTTACAAAAAGCGCTATTCCCGACGCGCTGCAAAAAGCGCTGCATCTTGACAACGTCCCTTCCGAGTTTAAAACGTTCATCAATAATTGGGCACATCTGCCGGAGGCGGTGCGCACTGCCATCCTCTTATTAGCACAGCAAGGGGGGCAGAACAAATGAAAAACATACCGTACACACCCGAAACACCAAATCGAATGGTTCCTTCCGGCGCAATAAAAGAGGTGACTTCGGCGGGAACAGCCGCCTGTTTAGACACAGTTTGTTTTTCGCGGCGCAGAAACCAAAACCGTGTTATTGGCGTAAAAACGCAGATTTTTCACGACGCACCCGTTGGACGGAGGCAATCGCCGCCAGACCGCCAAAATTGGCCCAGGTTCGCCCCTGTGCGTCGATCCGGCGACGGTCTGAGCGGTGTCCGGACGGGTACGGCCGCCCACCGGCGCAAACACGGTCGCTGTGTCCGTCCGTTGTCCGTATCGTCCGTCCCACCGTCCGTCGCCGATTCGTCCGTCCAAGTGTCTGTCGGTCGGTCGTCTGTTCGACCCCCTGTCGCCGCTTTGTTTGTCCGACCGTCCGTCGCCGGTTCGTCTGTGCGGCGGACTCTGCAAACATATACCGAAAATCCACCCCGTAAACCCCATAAAATCGGAGATTTCTTATGAGTAAGAGCAAAGAGTATCAGATTGAGATTCGGGACATCAGCAGCATCCGGCCGTATGAGAAAAACCCGCGCCAGAACGATGACGCGGTGGATGCGGTGGCGGCCAGCCTGAAGGAGTTCGGTTTTCGCTCCCCCATTGTGGTCGATGGCGATGGCGTCATCGTCTGCGGCCACACACGTCTGAAAGCCGCCCAGAAGCTCGGGCTGGCCAAGGTGCCGGTTCACGTCGCCAAGGATTTGACGCCGGAGCAGGTGCGAGCTTATAGAATTGCCGACAACAAAACGTCTGACCTGTCCGATTGGGATTATGACATCCTGCCCATCGAGCTGTCGGAATTGCAGGACGCCGGTTTCGATATGGGTCTGTTGGCATTCGACGAGGACGAACTGGCCAAGCTGCTCAAGGTCGAGCCGACCGAGGGTTTGACGGACGATGATGCCGTTCCGGAGCCACCGGACGAGCCCATCACCCAGCCCGGCGATTTGTGGCTGTTGGGTGCCTATTTCGAATGCGATAGCTGCGGCAAAAAATACGACTATGACGAGGGCAAGGCAATGGTCGATGCCGGGAAGGAGTGCGCCTGTGGGACAGCTTAAACTCAAATCACAGCACCGGATTCTCTGCGGCGATAGTACCAAACGAGAAGATGTCGAGCGGTTGATGGATGGACATGAGGGGGCGTTGTGCTTCACATCGCCCCCATACAACGCCGGCAACAACAGCCTCGGCGGCAATAAAAGCCGTGTTGATTCCAAGTATCTTCATGATGACGACGACCGGCCGCAGGACGAATACCGGCAGTTCCTGGAAAAATTCACGGCGATTGCCCTGAAAGTTTGCCGGACGGTGGCGGTCAATCTGCAATCGCTGGCGGGCAATAAGGTCGCCATCCTGGAGTGGATTTACGCCTTCCGGATGCACTTTGTGGACCGCTTGGTCTGGTACAAAGGCGGCGGCCGACCGGCCATTGTAGCCAACGTGATGAACAGCCGGTTTGAGGATGTTTGGATTCTGTCGCCGGAGAAGAACCCCAAGCGATGCATCCCGACCGGGCGGTTTCAGTCGACGGTGCCGAATGTTTATGAGGGACGGGGCAATTCCGGCGAGAACACCGAGAAGGCCGTCCATGCGGCGACCATGCCGATGCACTTTGCCATCCATGCGCTGCAATCCTTCGACGGGACGGCGGGAATCGTCTTTGAACCGTTCTGCGGCTCGGGCACAACGGTCATCGCCGCCGAGAAACTCAAACGGCGGTGCTTTGCGATGGAGTTGGACCCGACCTACTGCGATGTGGCGGTCAAACGATACGAAGATTTTTCAGGAAAAAAGGCGGTGCGTTATGGGGAAGCTTAATTTGAAATCCGAACACAGACTGTTGTGGCGACAAAGCCGACTTAGTAATAACAGATCCCCCATATAACGTGGCTTATCAAGGGGGTACCGATGAGCAATTGACCATACA
>JAAYQH010000510.1 GCA_012519365.1 Planctomycetota bacterium
ACACCATACACGTAATCACGAAAAGTCGATGTTTTTCCCAACAATACCTCTAAAAAACTACGACCGTCAAATCCGCTGTTGCCCTTCGCATCCGGACGGCCCGGATCAACGTCGGACACCTTCCCGCCGGCTGCTTCGATCAGCGTAGGTACAACATCCACATACTGAGTCATCGCCGAGGTGCGGGCAGCAGGCTTGACCTTACCGGGCCAGCAGACGATAAACGCCGTCTTTAGGCCGGTATCGTAACAGGTCCACTTGCCGCCAAACGGAAAACTGTTGCCCTGCTCGGAGGTAAAAATAAATAACGTGTTCTCAGGCCGGCCGAGACGTTCGACGGTGTCCATGCAGCGTCCCAGTTGATCATCGACGTAGGTAATTTCGGCATAATAACGACACAACAGCCGCCGTGTGACTGGACAGTCGATCAGATACGGAGGGACTTTGATGTCAACGGGATTATAAGATAGGCCCGGCACTGTTCGGTTCCAGGGTGAATGAGGCTGGTTGGCGGCTACAATCAGGCAATAGGGCTGTCGGCGGTCCCGTGTAATAAAGGGCTCACTCTTGTCAAGGGCCAAGTCGGTGCCTTGTCCACCATCATGATGGATGCCGCCTAAAAACTCAAATGGAAAAGACGCCGGCGGTCCGTAATGCTGTTTGCCGAGAAGACCGACTCGATAGCCCAGGGAGCGGAGATGGTGTACCAGACTTTTGGTGCCGTCATAGACCCAGCTGTGGTTGGGCCAGGCGCCGTTGCGGACGGGGAAAAGCCCCGTGTACAGTTGTTGACGGGTCGGTGCACACATCGCTGTGGAGGTGAACATCGCATCAAAACACATTCCTTTTGCGGCCAGTTTGGCCATATTCGGTGTTTGAACAATCGGGCTGCCGTAGGGCTGACAATCATGCCAGGCCATATCATCGGCGATAAAAAGCACGATATCCGGCTTGTCAGACGTGGCGGACTCTGCCTGGTCAGCCCGGCTTTTAGGGGCCAACCCCATCGCCATTAAAGACACAACACCGGCCTGCTTAAGAAAATCACGTCGCAAAATAGAGCTGCTCATTGTCTAATCACTCCTGTCCTTATAGTTAAATGGGCCTTTCAATAGTCAAAAGGGGTTCCAACCTATTGAACTTCAATAGTTCGGTTTTCATTTCTCACCTCTCATGCCTCGGTTGCCCTCCTGCTCGAAATAGATATTAAAACGAGGCACTTTCTTTCCGAAAATGTCTGTCGCTGCTGGCTGCGTGCACATAGGCAAACCCAAGGTCAGCCAGCTTGTTCGTGCCGAAAACGTCAAAATATTCTCCAAGATAAATCAACAACTCGGTATTCAAAAACAACACGGCCTTGTCTGCTAATCACAATGGAGCGCAGAAGGAAGCCACCAGCAACCCTTCCAGTCCCTGGCCATCTCTGCAAAATCATTCAATGTCATCGTCCCGCTGCCGTTGGGAACATGGATCGATTCTTCCATCAGCCATTGACTGACCCAGATTGCCAAGTCGGATATATCGACAACGCAATCGCGGTTTAGATCATAGATGGAAGGATCGCGGCCCATAAAGTCATTCGGTGGATAATCCCCCTTATTGGGATTCCAGCACTCGGCCGGATACGCCGGGTTGGGAGTTGCAAGTCGTGCCCCAATTGCTTCAAGATGTTCGAATAATCCCTGGGCCATTTGATTGGCCAAAGCCTGTTCGTAACGTGCCAGATCAGTTTTTTCTGCTAAATCCTCATCCAGATGGAACAACTGCTTTTTTGCTGTTTCCCAGCGATAATGCAGTTTGTAGCCATCCAGAAGCACAGTCGAGTCGGGAGTGCTGAATTTATCAACCTGATAATGAGGCCAGTGGAACACCAAACCCTCTCGAGGCCGCAGGATGGGAGCCAGATGGCCGCGTAGGATATGAGCAAAACTGCCCCCTTCCACCTGCGGCGGCAAATCGGATAAATCCATTCCCGCCAGATCACAGATCGTCGGCAAAATATCATAGCCAACCACCGGCTCTTTGCTGATTGTTCCTTTGGCAATTCCCGGACCGATAACAACAAACGGCACACGCACTCCGCCTTCCCAAAGAGTAGCCTTCCAGCCGCGGAGCGGCCCGTTTATATTTTCCGGCATCTCCAGGGGGTAAGTTCCATTGTCAGCAGTGTAAATAATGTACGTATTGTCCTGAATCCCCAGTTCAAAAACTTTGTCAATGGTAAGACCGATCGCCTCGTCCAGATCGTACAGCATTGCAGCAAAACCAGGATGATGATGACGGTTGCCGGCTGGTTTTGTTTCAAAATAATTCTTCGTTTCAGGTCGGTATTCTATCGCCAGGTGTGTGGCATAATGAGACAGCTGAAGATAAAACGGTTTACCTTCGATAACTTGGTTTTGCATCCACTCATTGCCCCGGCGGGCAATACCGAAAACCTGTTTTGGGTCATCCGGGGGATTGCCATCGCCTTGGGCGTTTCCGGTAGCCCCATCGCCGGCGTCAAATCCATGATTATTTGGGCCGCCGCCCCTTAAATGCCATTTTCCAAAATGAGCAGCCGTGTAAGCCGAATTATGCCGTTTAAGCAATTCTGGGATGGTCATCTCTGCTTCGGGAAGATCGTTTATGTGTGTAGCGGGAATCATCGGCAGACCGTCATAGTGAACACCGGAATTTCGTCCCACGATATCCGTGAAATGCAGTGCCGCGGGAGAACGACCAGTCAGTAAAGCCGCCCTTGAAGGCGAACAGTTTGGATGCGCGCTGTAGGCCTGCGTAAAACGCAATCCATTTTGCGCCAAGCGTTCAAGTCGGGGAGTTTCAAAAAAGTCGCTCTTGGATGCCGGCACATCCGGATCTAACTGTATAGAGGTTGTGCCCCAGCCCTGGTCATCTGTCAAAATAACAATAAAATTCGGCGTTTGGGGATTTTGCGCCGGAATCTGCCGAACCGTTACAGACCTCCAAACAACCGCATCTCCCTGGGCATCATACAAAGTCACCGTTAACGTAACGTCGCCCCCTGTGCCGTCAATTATACCCTCAACAGCAGTTTGTCCGTTTTCCGCAGGGCCGCTTTCGTCTGCGTTCGGAAAAACAATTGCTTTGTCTGCTGTCACTGCATAGGTAAAGCCCGCTTGCATACCTATTGCGTCCCACCTCAATATAATCGGAACCTCAGACTGATTGGAAGGAACAAAAGACGGCGTTGCCCCCAGTGAAAATATGGAAGGCGATATTACCGATACCGCCTCAATAGTCAGATCATCAACGGTAAATCCCTGATTATTCTGCCGGGCGCAAAGGCCGAGATAATTTTGATGGGTGTGATCCCACTGAAAGGACGTCGTATGAATCACTTCGCCGTTCCAGAGGATTTTGGCAATAATGGTTGAGCCGGCATCAAAATCAGAAATCGCAAGTTCCATTTCCAACCGGTCATTGCCCTGCAGACCGTCGACGGGAATATCAAGGCCTTCCCCCCCGGCGGCAGTCGGGCCGTTTTTGTAGACATTGACCACCCCGCTGCCGCCGGCCCTGGGACTCCAGCTGATAAACAAATCTGAAGTTCCGGGCTGCACTCCGTTATAGTCCTGACCCCGAAAACCGACGCCGTTATGGTCAAATTGGATTTGTTGACATTCCGTCAGCGAATTACCCACTCCAAATCCGCACCATCGGGTTCTGTCCGCAACGGTTCCGTTATCGCTGACAATAGTCAAACCCACACGCATCCCGCCGGCGGCAAGTATCTCCGGATTTGTAAAATTATGATCCAAAAACAACGTTGAGGCATTCGGGCCGTCGGCCAGCCGAAGAGCATTGCCGAAAATTCTGGTCAGTGCGTCATTTCCGGTCAATGCATCGCCCCGCTCGATATAGATCATTGGCGCCGCCAGCCCGCTCATCCCGACGGGACTTGCACTGATATTGTCGTTGTCCGGACGATTAAAACTGTCGGTAAACACATTCACCGACGCGGATGCGGATATCCCGATCAACCCCCAAAAAATCAGAAGCACCCATATTGACGCAGGACCTCTCTTGACAGAGGCCAACGTATTTCGGCTACACAACAGCCTGCTTTTTTTCGATTTTCTTTTCGATGAAACCATCTGAATCTCTTATGTTTTTGGTTTCGGATAGACGTTGGCTTTTTGAGCCCACTTTTTCCATTGCTCGGACATATCCCGGACGATTTGGGGATATTTTTCGGCCAAATTGTTCATTTCTGTACGATCCTCACGCAGATTGTAGAGTTCCCATTTGGCATCATCGGGGCCGTCGGGCACCGAAACCCGCGTGCCGACCAGTTTCCAGTCTCCCAAAATCATGGCCGCATTGTTTTCGTGTTCAAAAAACAGCGGCGCTGATCGGCGCAGCGATTGGCCCAAAAAGGCCGGTTTAAGCGACACTCCTGTTAACGGGACAAGAGGGTGGTCATTGTACCGTTCGGGATAGGTCGCACCGGTCAAATCCAAAACCGTCGGCATGATATCAATCAGTGTGGCCGATTCCCTGAACCATCGATTGGGATCGGAAATGCCGTTCGGCCAGTGGGCAATAAACGGCGTGGCTATTCCGCCTTCATGGGTAAAATGCTTGTATTTTCTAAACGGCGTGTTGGAGGCGTTGGCCCAGACACGTCCATAGGAGGGCCCTGAACCATAGGTTCGTTCCCATTGTTCAACATTGAACGGATCTGCCGATCCGCCGAGGATGCCCCCTTCTGCACAACCGCCGTTGTCGGAAAGAAACATAATAAGCGTATTATCATAGTGTCCGGTCTGTTTGAGGGTCTGGACAAGTTTGCCGATATTTTGGTCCATCCGATCAATCATGGCAGCGTAATAGGCCATTCGCAAATCCATTTCCTTTTTCTTCTGTTCGCTCAAGGTATCCCAATCCCTGCCCCCGTTTTCCGACAACTTCCATTTCGGATCGATTAAACCCATCTCAATCTGTCTTTTGAGCCGCTGTTGACGAAGCTGATCCCAGCCCATCCCATACTTGCCGCGGTACTTGTTCACCTCTTGCTGGTGTGCATGCAGCGGCCAGTGGGGACACGTATATGCCAAATACAGGAAAAAAGGACGATCCTGGCCTTGCTTTTCTTCTTGAATAAAGCGAATCGCATAATCCGTAAAGGCATCCGTTGTATAAAATCGACGATCGGTGGTACTGGGAGGGTTGTCTATCGGTGTATTGCCCAACGTAATCCCGCGGGGATGTTCCGGATAAAAGAAATTGGATGCGCCGGGCAAAAGGCCATAAAATTTTTCAAACCCCCGCTGCAACGGCCAGCGGCTGCGATCATTGATGCCCAAATGCCATTTACCGGTCATTAGTGTCGCGTATCCGGCCTCTTTGAGGACTTCGGCAATCGTCATACAATGGCGATTCAAAAAGCCGCGGTAGCCGGGAAATTCAGGGCCAAAATCAAACTCTTTGTTTTTGGGCGAATTGGTCATGTGCCCAATGCCGGTTTCATGGGGGTGCAGGCCGGTCATCAACGATGCGCGCGTGGGGCAACACCTCGCGGTATTGTAAAAATGGGTAAAACGAACGCCGTGGGCTGCCAGTTGATCCAAATGGGGAGTCTCAATTTCGCCGCCGTAACAGCCGATATCGCTAAACCCCATGTCGTCAGCCATAATCAATACGATATTGGGACGCTTTGATTTGCCATCCGGTGCGGCGTTGAGGGAGGACATCAAAGAAAAGGAGGCAACCGCCCACCCCGCTTGCTGCAAAAACATACGTCGATTCATAAACAGACCTTTCATCATTGTTCGTTAAGTAATTCGGACATCAACGGCGAGACCGGCTTTGGCTTGCTTCGAGGATACGGCTCTTCAAAGACCGCCTTTGTATCGCCCTGGGCCTCCATCCATTCCGTGAGCCGTTGCCGCAATTGTTTGAGTATTTCCCGGTGCTCCGGCACGTCTGCCAGATTGGTCAACTCATACGGATCGTCCAGGAGATCATACAACTCTTCTTCCGGACGCACATGATACCGATTTACCAGCCAGCCAGCGCGTGGGTCGTCCTCGGCTGCTTTGACCCAGGAATACCAAAATTTCAGACCGTCTCGATTTCGGCCCAAATCAATGTGCGTCGTGTAATAACAATCCGGCCGCAGGTTCAGAATATATTTATATCGTTCGGTGCGTATACTGCGAATCGGATAGACATTCATTCGCCCATCGCCGCTGTGGGTGGTAAAAATTTCCTCCCGATGCCGGACGTTCTGTCCTTGCAGAAGTCCCAAAAACGATTGGCCGTCAATATCCGTTGGCGGTTTCCCGCCGGCAATTTCGATAAAAGTCGGCAAAAAATCCACCCAGCTGACCATCGCATCCGTCTTTTGACCGGGTTTAATCACACCGGGCCACTCGACCAAGAGGGGCGTCCGCGTACTGACATCATACAAGTTCCACTTGCCGAACGGCCATTGAGAACCGTGGTCACTGGTATAGATAAACACTGCGTTATCGCCAAAATGACGGCGGACCAATGCATAGGCCTGCCCCATATCACGATCCAGTTTTTCAACAGCCGAAAGGTAACGCGTGCGATACTGGCGGGTCGTCCAATTGTCGTACATATTGGGTGGCAGCGCAATAACCCTCGGATCAAAATGCTCATTTTCCGGCCATGGCCCCTGCACATGAGTCCAGCGGCAGCCGATAAACAAACACAGCCCCTTGCCGGGATCACGGGTCTTGAGATAGCGGTCGATTGCATCACTGTCAACCCCACTTCCGCCGCGATTTACATGATCAAAGCCGGCCTCGTGAGCCGGCCGGGCGGCACCGTGTGCCACTTTGCCAAAGGCCGCCGTTTCGTAGCCTAACTGTTTCATATACCAAGGCAGTTGCTTGATTTCCGGGCGCGGATAGGTATGGTTGGCCTCCGCGCCATTGCGGGCCGGCATCAGCCCAGTCAGCATCGCCGCCCGACTGGGGGCACAGGACGGCGACGCGACAAACGCATTGGTAAACGTCAGGCCGTTATCCGCCAGTCGCTGCATATGGGGCGTACGAACATTGATAGAGCCGTACACCTTGCTGTCAAAATAGCCGTGATCATCCGCCACAAAAACCACAATCGCAGGTCTTTGTTTGCCGGATTGTGAGTCTGCTGCACCTGCAAAGCGATTCAAAACAAGCCATGAAACGGCACCGGCCATCGTCTTCAAAAAATCGCGGCGAGACTGCATACTCATCCTTTCACCTGAAGCCGATTTTTTTTGTATAACCCTCTTTCAAAATGAAAACCGCTGGACCTCTTCCGGACCGGCAGCCGCATAGTCCGGGTCTTTGGCACGAATATAAAGGGTTCCGTCGTCATCCATTTTGACCTCAAGCGGGACAATCGTGACACCTTGCGGATTGATTGTATAGGCATTATCGCTCACGTCTTTGGTCTTAATTTCCTGCCGACTGAGCGGCGGCACATTGGCATTAAAAAATGCTGTACACCACCAGCGACCCTGCTTGTCCTGAAACGGTGTGCCATGTCCCAGAAAACGCCCGACAAATCTGCGCGGTCCGTAGGGGCCGGTAATTTTTTCCGCAGTGCAGTAATAGAGATTATAGGTCCCTTTTCGTCCCTGATCTGTAGACCATGCCGTACCGAAAAGAACGTACAGGCCGTCGATCTTCCGCATCGTCGTCCCCTCATGACCGATGCGGCTGATAGGCCGGCCGTCCGGGCCGAAGCGGCTGCCCGCCGGATCGATCCGAACCGGATCGCCGATAAACGCCTTCAGATCACTGCTGAGCGGTGCAATCATCGTATTGCCCCAGAGCAGATAAATTGCCCCGTCATCGCCAAAGAATAAAGAGGGATCATGCCGTCTGCCGATGGCCGTACCCAACGGATTGTCGAACGGCCCTTTCAGTTCGGGCCCCTGAGTTACCGACAGATTCGCCCCTTGCACCGGCGAGGGGCTTGTATGCACAATTATCCAGCGGCCGTCTCTGAAATAAATCTCCGGCGCCCACAACCTCCACTGCTCTGGCGGCACATGCTCAAACCGGACCGGCCTGGCCTGCTTCCAAATCCCATCTTCGAGCGAATAGGGTGTGCCGAGACTTTCCCAATCGATTAAATCGGCACTGCGCCAGACAGCCATTTTGTAACCGACAATGCTCGTTTCCCCCAGCCCGGAATTGTAAGGATCGACCAGTTGACGCGGATCCTCCGACAGCGGCGTGGTCCCTGTCAAATAATAATAGCCGTCCGGCGCTAAATAGATATAGGGATCGCGAATCCAGCCGTCCTTGATTGTCACAGCGGTCTCATGACGATCGATCAACTCGGCAATCTCACGGCGGTTTTCATTGTCATCGGCCTGCAGAGAATGATGAATCTGGCGCAGCGTTTTAGCATCCAGTTTTTGGACCGCCCTATCATAGGTCAGCAACCCATTGACTTCAATTTCCACATCTGTCGTCTGCGTATAAACGCCCGCGGCCACCCCCTGACGTTTGAGCCTCCCCAGACGACGGATAGATTCTTCATATCGCTGTTTGAGTTCCTCCCGGCCCGAAGCGGCACCGCCGTAGCCCCAGCCTTCCCTGTCAGGGTCCCAGATATGGCCGGTAACCACCAGTCCATGGCCGCCGAACTCGCCCACTGCCTTGACATAATCGGCATAACGAGAATCGTTCAGCGGAAACGTCGGATGCGGATAGCGATGCTCATCGGCAATATCACCCACCGGATGGAAATTTCCGCCACTGGCAATATTTAATAAACGCGTTTTATCATATTCCTTAAGCCACTGGCCTGCTTCCATCGTTCGGTGTTGTCCCCACCGTTCATTGAACGGCACCCAGACCACGATACTTGGATAATTGTAGAGCGCATCGACCATGCTCTTTAATTCATCCAGCCACTGCCGATGTTCCTCGTCCGGCCACTCGGCGTCCTCAGGCTGCTCGGCATTTCTGAGGCGCTTCCATTCCGGACTTGGCTCACGGGCAGCGACATGGTCCTGCCAGACCAGCATCCCCAGCCGGTCACAGTAATAATAATACCGGCGGTTTTCAACGGTAACATGCTTTCGGATCATATTAAATCCGGCATCCTTGAGAAACTGAATATCATAAACCATCGCCTCATCTGACGGCGGCGTCAACAGACCATCCGGCCACCAGCCCTGATCCAGCGTGCCCCAATGAAAAAGGATTTCATCGTTGAGAATCAACCGCAGGTTCCCCTGGGCATCGCTCCTCTTGCCGACCGTTCGAATCCCGGCATAGGAGGCCACTCGATCTATGACGTTCTCATTTTCATCCAGCAGCAGGATTTCGAGATCATACAGAAACGGAGAGTCGGGACTCCACAGTTTGGCATTTTCTACGGGCAGGACCAGTGTGCCGCGGCCCTGACATTCCGAAACAATACGGCCTTGGTCGCGTACAATAACCCGCAGAGACTCGTCTTTTACTGTCTGTCCCTGCAGCATCGGCTGAACCCGGATTTGGGCCGGATGGATATCCGTTTCAATCCGCAAATCGCGGATGTATCGCAGCGGGACGGTTTCAAGCCATACCGTTTGCCAGATGCCGGAAACCGCCGTGTACCAGATTCCCTGCGGATTAAGCGTTTGTTTGCCCTTAAGCTGGAACCTATCCGAGGTTGGATCAATCACACGGACAAGCAATTCATTATCGCCATTGCGAACCGCCTGAGTTATATCAAAAGAAAAAGGCACATGTCCGCCGATATGGCTGCCGACCTCGGCGCCGTTGACCCACACCGTGGTTTCGTAATCCACCGCCTCAAAATGCAGAAGAATCCGCATACCCGAACTTTTCGTATGTGAGAAAAAAAGACGATACCATAGGGCTTCCTCTTGACCCAACTTGCCCTTGACCCCTGACAAAACCGATTCCAAACTGAATGGAACCAGAATTTTACCCTGCCACGCTGTCGGCAACGCACTGCTTTTATCGACAATCGCATAATCCCATAAACCGTTGAGATTGTGCCATTGACTTCGTACCATCTGAGGGCGCGGGTATTGCCGCCACACAGTTTCAGGCGTAACCTGTCGGCCCCATCGTGTCATCAATGCATTGTCGGGTATCTTCCAGTTGCTAAAGGCTGCCGATGATATCAATGCCACAAGAACCAATGTGTATCGCTGCATGATCAATCCTTTCTATTCACTAAGACACCTTATCCGCTGCTGCGGAGCTCTTTGATACCCTAAACTCCCTCGCAGAGACATTTGCTTACTTGATCCTTCAACAAACGAGAGCCTTGACCGCTTTAGCGAGGCGTTAGAGCCTCCGGGCAGCGGTTCAGAATCTTACGAAGTTCAGCGACAATCTCGGGGGTCTCGGATGCCAAATTTCGGCTTTCCAGCGGGTCGTTAAGATAGTCGTACAATTCATACACCGCCGTTTCCGGCGGCTGATTGGGAACTTTCCACTCCACCAATCGATAACGCTCTGTACGAATTGCACGCCCTATACGGCGTCCGCGCGGGTATGCATGATAGGCATGGTCACTGATGCGCCTCGCAGGATCGCGCAGTACCGGCACCAGGCTTTTGCCGTCTATCGGCTGCGGCACATGGCCGGCCAGAGGGGGAAGCCCGGCCAATTCAACCAGTGTCGGATAGATATCCACGGTTTCAGCAAGCTGCCCGGTATGTACACCCGCTTTGACCACACCAGGAAAAACAAAGAACAACGGAATACGATTGGCCTGTTCATAATTGGTATGTTTGGTCCAATACCCCAGATCGCCCAAATGATATCCATGATCGCCCCACAGTGCGATAATCGTATTG
>JAAYQH010000511.1 GCA_012519365.1 Planctomycetota bacterium
CCCGAATCTTGACCAAATCACCCTTTTGAAACTCCACTTTGATATTCGGCGTATCTTCGGGCTTTTCGACTTCTTTGAGCATCCGGGCCACATCCGTATCGCGCATCGGTGTCGGAATCCCTTCGGTCCCGATAAAATCGCCCACCCCCATGGTATCTTTAATCACATACCACGCATCCTCCGGGACGCGACCGTCCTCTTGCAGTTCCATCTCCATAAATACATAGCCAGGATACAGTTTGCGCTTATGAACCCGCTGCTTGCCGCCGCGAATCCGCTTGACCTGCTCGCTTGGGACCAGAATCCGGCCGACGCTTTTGACCCCCTCAATCTGCATCTTCCGCGCCAGTGCGTCGCGCACTTGCTCTTCCTTATTCGAAGCGACTCGTAATACAAACCATTGCATTGCCATGAACGCTGTATCCTCGACCAGGCTCGCTGCTGTTAATAAAGACCAATAATAGAACTGAAAAAAAACCCCAGCAATATATCCCACAGACCGATGCCCGCCGACATCACCGCCACCACAACAATCACTACAATCGTCGAGTTGACAATTTCCTTACGCGTGGACCAGCTGACCTTCTTGATTTCACTCTCGGCGGCAATCAAAAAATCCGCCACTGTCGGATGATTACTCAACCACCAGATCAGTGCAGCAAACACCACACACACACCCGCCGGCACCAGCGTCTCAATCCAGACATTTTCAGTGACAGCCTGAAGATTCCGATGAAGCACCACGCACCCATAAGCCGCAATCGCAAAGCACGCAAGCCCGGTACCCAGACGCGTATTTTTGCCTTGTCCGCGTTTGTAGATCTTAAGATTCATAGTCTATGCCGCCTCAATAATTAAGGGTGTTCTCACCGTTTGGATCCCTTATCCCGTCAGTGAAACCAGGTCAGGAGGGATTCGAACCCCCAACCTGCGGTTTTGGAGACCGCTGCTCTGCCAATTGAGCTACTGACCTGTGTGCTTTATTTACGACGGATCTTGTGAACCGTATGTTTACGCTCGCGCTTGCAGAACTTCTTCAATTCAATCTTCGGCACGCCGCCCTGCACATTGACGGGCGTACGATAATTCCGATCGCCGCACTCTTTGCACTCAAGCCACACCCATTCGGTTTTTTGCGCCTTGGCCATATGCTGCTGTTCCTCTCTAAACACGACAACCTCTCCGCCCATAACACCGCGGAAAGGTTAAAAGACGCGCCGCACCAAAGCCCGTGCGGCGCCGTCTGAGTTCGCAAATCCTTATTCAATAATCTTCGTCACAACACCGGCACCGACCGTTCGGCCGCCCTCACGAATCGCAAAACGAAGACCTTCTTCCATCGCGATCGGGGAAATAATTTCCGCCAGCATTTCGATGTTGTCGCCGGGCATGCACATCTCAACGGCCTTGCCCTCACGGCTGCGAATCTCGGTAATCGCGCCCGTGACGTCCGTCGTCCGGAAGAAGAACTGCGGACGATACCCCGGGAAGAACGGCGTATGACGTCCGCCTTCATCCTTGGTCAGCACGTACACCTCAGCGTGGAACTTGGTATGCGGCGTAATCGAACCGGGCTTGGCAATCACCTGGCCGCGTTCCAGCTCTTTCTTTTCAACACCGCGAAGCAGCAGCCCCACGTTATCACCGGCCTGACCCTGATCCAGGGTCTTGTTGAACATCTCAACGCCTGTACAGGTCGTCTTGCGAATTTCCTTGGACAGCCCGACAATTTCGACTTCATCGCCGACCTTAATAACGCCGCGTTCGATACGACCGGTACCGACCGTGCCACGACCTTTAATGCTGAACACGTCTTCGACCGGCATCAGGAACGACTGGTCTACCGCACGCTCCGGAACCGGAATATACGCATCCACCGCATCCATCAACTCATCAATGCACTTGCAGGCCTCGTCGTCTTTGCCTTCACTCTCCATCGCCTTCAGGGCCGAGCCGCGAATAATCGGAATCTCATCGCCCGGGAATTCGTACTTGCTCAGCAATTCGCGCAGTTCCATTTCCACCAGGTCGATCAGTTCCGGATCGTCCACCTGGTCGGTTTTGTTCAGAAACACCACAATCCGCGGCACGTTAACCTGACGCGCCAGCAGGATGTGCTCACGCGTCTGGGGCATCGGGCCGTCACTGGCCGCCACCACCAAAATCGCACCATCCATCTGGGCGGCACCGGTGATCATATTCTTAATATAGTCCGCGTGACCGGGACAGTCCACGTGGGCATAGTGCCGATTGGCAGTCTCATATTCCACGTGAGAGGTATTGATGGTAATACCACGTTCTTTTTCTTCCGGCGCATTGTCAATTTCATCATATTTGCGGATATTACCGCCGCCGTACTTGGCCGCCATACGCATTGTAATCGCCGCGGTCAACGTCGTCTTACCATGGTCAATGTGACCAATCGTCCCAATGTTTATGTGTGGTTTTGTACGTTGAAATACACCCTTAGCCATTTTTACAATCTCCTGATATTCGGTTGATTCCTCTGATCTGCTAAGTTTCCAGATTTATTGACTTTTTGTTCGTTTCCTGTTTATGTAAAGAGATACCGACCCTTGCCGGGCGACTTGCCCTGCAATTTCCGCCGGTCTATTGAATTACCGAGCTGCTGATGGGATTTGAACCCATGACCTCGTCCTTACCAAGGACGCGCTCTACCGGCTGAGCTACAGCAGCAACTGTTTCTAAATAAACAACTTAAGTTTTTTTAACCCACGCCGATCCGCCCCTGCTCTCAGACGTTTGACACGCCGCCGACCATCCTGTCAAACAGACTCAAAAGAGGGATTCTTCGTCTCAAGGCCATCGCAAAACGGAGAGTATATAAACGCAGGGGCTGAAAATCAAACAGAAAAATGTGATTTTCCCAAAAAAAATAAAAAATTGCTCGGTCTTACCCGACCCTTACGGCACTTCTTGCACTGCTGGGGCATCTAAGACACTCACGGGTGTCGGTTGAGCCGCGATTTGTTTGCTCCAAAAATCGACCTTTGATGCCCAAAACACAATATCATTATTATTGCTCTTTAATGCCGATAATTTTTCAAAAAGGCTTTTTTTTGCCTCGGGGGTCGCCAGTTCCGACTCAAAAAAACTATCCA
>JAAYQH010000039.1 GCA_012519365.1 Planctomycetota bacterium
GCGGCGGCACATCCGACATCAGCGTACGGATTGACTGAGCCTGTTTGGCGCTTTGTTCCATATCGGCTTTTACCTTGCCCCCCAGCCAGAGCATCGGGGGCACCAACAACAGCACCACCACCAGCAGGCAGATCGGCGGCACCAGTGCGGAATATTTTTTCAAAAACGCTTTGATAAAACCCATCGTACTCTCCGATTAGAAACCCATGTTCATACCGCCCATACCTGTGTCCAGCGAAGTTTCAGCCGGCTTGGGCGCCTCGGTCCAGATGACTTTCAACTGGATACGGAACCAGCGATCGCGATTGATATATTGGGGCTCGCCAAAAGGCGTCAGTTTAATTCGGCCCAAATCCCGATCGGTCAGTTCAGGATTCCGATTGATGTCCTCAAGAGTATAAATATCGTAAGTTCTGCTGATTTCCTCCTGCGTCATGGGGTCAACCAGCACCTGCTCGGTGAAAATGCGTTCGAGTTGGCGTCCGCCTGCTCCGCCCATAATTGGCGTCATCTCGCGGGGTCTGACGGCAGGCACGCCTCTCTCCGTGCGTGTGGTCTGTTCCATCAATTCGGTCGGTACACGCTGAATCTCCTTCAAGACGCCGACCCCCGGGGGCATCTCACTGGAAGCCAGATCCACCCACCCGGTTTCAACCTTAAAATGCTCGATGCTGCCTTTTTTGAACAGTTCAAAGGGCATCCCCGGCAGCCACTGGCTCAGGTTATACAAACGCGTAATAAAGCCCCACCGACTTTGATCATCCCCGACACCGGGCGGATCAAGCAAATCGGCCAGACGCTCGTACGGACTGAACCCTTCAATAAGCATCACAAAGCCGGTTTTGTTTTCAACCTCTTCGGTCACCGCTGCAGCCGGGGTCGTCCCCATATCCATCGGCACACCGCGCATCCGCACGTTCGGCATCTCTCCTTCCATCGGAAGCGGAGTGACCGGCCCTCTGCTGCGGGCTGTGGATCGCGACATTCGATAAGCCGACGAGGTGCTGTCCGGCTGGGGAAATGGCTTTTGTGAAACATCCTCGGCCGGTTCGATCATCAGCCGGCTGATAAACATCACCTTGCGTTTGGCACGAGGAATGCTCATAACCGTGTCCACATCACCGGTTTTCAGGGCCTCGAATAATTCCGCCTGATCGGGCGTATTGTCGGCATTCGGCAAACATTTAAGAACGGTTTCATTTAACTTCGGCACTACCTCACGATGAGCGAACATTGCTTTGTACTTATCCACTTGTTCGAGCAGAGGCCCCTTACGGGCTTCCTCCTGGGCCACTTGGCTTTTAACATTCTGTACCTGATTGATAATGGAAGCCACTTCACTTCGAACAGCGGCATTCGCTTCATACAGCTGCTTTTCGCGAAATGCCCGCCCTACTCCCAGCAGCATCATCAAGACCAAAACGCCGGTTCCGACAGTCAAAATACGTGCCTTTTGTGTCCATGCCATGGCCCGGGCGATTTTTCGCGGAAGCAGATTGGTTTGAATCTTGCCATGGCCGAGCAACTGAACTGCCAAGCCGTAAACCACCGCAAAATCTGATACATATTCATGAAATTTGGCGCTGGACATCTCCGGCGACAATTTGAGCCGTTCAAATGAATCCGGCTTGATAACGGGCATCCCCAGCGTCTGCTGAAGATATTTGGCCAGCCCCTGCAGTTTGGTGCCGCCGCCAATGGCAATCATATGGACAAAGGTCTTGTCGCGTCCCTGGGAGCTGCTGCTGTAAAAGCCCAGACTCCGCTGGATTTCGCTGCCTAAATCGGTATAAACCGGCTTCATAGCCGTATAAATCTGACGCATATATTTACTGACCGGGGCGATGCGTTTGAGTTTCTCGGCTTTCTGAAAGTTCACCTTAAACGCATCGGCAATCGCCTGCGTAAATGTATTTCCGCCGATCCGGATGCTCCGCTGCCAGACCGTGTCACGCGAACAAATGACCAGTGTGGTGTTCTCTGCGCCCATATCCATGATCACCACCGCCTTATTGGGCGAATCGGCGATTTCTTTGCGATCGTAGCAGGCGTAGTTATACAAGGCCATCGGAGAAATCTGCACGCAGGTGACGGGCAAATTTTCATGGGTAAAGTGATCCAGAACTTCGGCGATGAGTTCGTTTTTGATGGCAAAAATTCCCACTTCCGTGTCGGGACTGTCGGGATTGCTCATCAACTGCCAATCCCATTCGACCTCATTGATGTCAAAGGGGATCTGCTGGACGGCTTCAAACTGGACAACCTCGGGTATCTTTTTGGGTTCGACGGGGGGGAGTTTAATAAAACGGGCAAAACTATTTTGGCCGGCAATTGTGATGCCCACTTGATCTTTCTTGTCAATCTCGTTTTGGCTGAGAAACTTTCTCAGGGTTTCAGCGACAATCTCGTCGCGTTCGACCATGTCCACCTCGCCGGAGGACAGGATTTTGCGATGTTCGATGAAATCAAACCCGATCACCTCAAGGCCTGCCTCTGCTTCGTGCATCCGAATCGCCTTGAGAGCATTGCTGCCGATGTCAATCGCCCACACGCCGTGTGTTGCTGCCATAACTACACACTCCTGATCAAATCCTATTTATAAGACCCCATTCCCGGCGGCTGAAAACACTTGTAACACCGGCCGGTGTCTCGTTATAGTACCCGTATGAAAACTTTTTCGATTCATACACTCGGTTGCAAAGTCAACCAATACGAAAGCCGACAACTGCGTCAATACCTTGAGCAGGCCGGTCTTGTTGCCTCCTCGCCCGACGGCTGCGCCGATATGGTCGTTGTCAACACCTGTTGCGTGACGCATATCGCCTCGGCCAAGAGTCGCCAGTCCATTCGCCGTGCGCTGGGTAAAAACCCGGATGCCGTTTTGATTGTAACCGGCTGCCTGCCTATCGGACAAGGGCAAGAACTGTCCGATCTGGATGAAAAATGCCTCATTGTGAAAGACAAAGATCATCTGCCTGTTTTGCTCAAGCGGATACTTGCCCGCCACAACCAAAGCGGCTCTCTGAATGCTACTAATAAACCACCGAACTGCTGTAAAATCAAGGACAAAACCGAAAACTCACGACAGATTGTTGCCGCCTCACGACAAGCCGTACCCCTTGGCAATGACAAAACAGCCCACCCCGCTCAGAGCGAAACGTTGCCGTTGTTGAATTCCTACGACGGGCAAAGTCGAGCCTTTCTCAAAGTTCAGGACGGTTGCGACGCGTATTGCACCTATTGTATTATACCCAAGATCCGCACGAAGGTTTGTAGCAAGGATGTCAAAAATATCCTCCTTGAGGCCCAAAATCTCATTGAAGCCGGCCATCAGGAGATTGTCTTAACAGGCATTTTCCTTGGCGCCTATGGGCAGAGCACCTCCCGCCGAAAACACTGGGACCCTGCGTTGCGGGACAGTTTGGCCGAGATGGCGGCCCACGTGGCCGAGCTGCCAGGGCTGGGACGGCTGAGGCTAAGCTCGCTTGAGCCAGCAGATGTCACCGACCGACTTTTAGAGGTATTTCAGACTCATTCCAACATAGCACCCCATTTGCACCTTCCGCTCCAGTCGGGTTCAGCGAAAATTCTGAAAAAAATGGCGAGACAATACACTATTGACCAATTTTTAGATGTAATTAGTCGTGTGAGGGCTGCACTCGATCGACCTGCCATTACCACCGATATTATCGTCGGCTTTCCCGGGGAAACGGAGGATGATTTCCAACAAACGCTGGATGTGTGTCGCCAAGCGGAGTTTTCAAAGATTCACGTATTTAGTTTCAGCCCTCGCAAAAACACCCCCGCCGCTGAGTTTGAACCCAAGGTGCCTGTTTTGGTTATTCGACAGCGTTCGTCCCGTTTGCATGCGCTTGACCAAACCTTACAGGATGAATTTCGTCGGAAATTCATTGGCCAGCCCGTTGAGGTCATCGTCGAAAGCACCCGCCCGCCCAAAGGCCGCTGCGAACGCTACTTTATGGTCGATTTAAGCGGCCTGCCCAACGCCGGGACCCTTCAAAAAGGGCAACGGGTTCGCATGATTTTAAACAAGTAAGGTAATGCAGATTATTCCTGTTAAAGATCTAATGAATCAGGTTTTGGGTGATCGAGCAGTTCAAGTTGCGTGGTAAATTTGGTGAGCTGTTTGTGGCCTTCGTCATATTGGTTCTGGGCGTTTCGCAGGTGGCGGCCAAGGGTGTCCCAGTTGCTTTGAAAGGCGTCGAAACCTTTGGCCAGTTCCTGGAGTTTGACGCGAATGGAGGCCGCTTCCTGTTCAATCTGCAACCCGTGCAGGCCCATCACGATGGTCATCAGGTAGGCATACAGCAGATTCGGCGAGACGGGAATGACCTTTTTGGCAAGCGCATGCTCCAGCACATCTGTTCGGTCGCTTTCATAACGTATAACGGTTTCATAATAGACATTTTCGGCCGGGATATACATCAAAGCGAAATCCAACGTCCCCTCTTCGGGGCGGATGTAGTCGGCGGCAATTTTGTCGATGTGCTTGATCACATCATTTTGAAATTGTCTTCGCAGCCGCTGTTTTTCGTCGTCGGTCTGAGCAGCGGCCATTTTCTCAAAACTCGGCAATGGAAATTTGGCATCCACTGAGACACTGTAGTCCGGCAGAGTAATCAGGGCGTCAACCACTCGGCCGTTGCGAAACCCATACTGAAGCTTAAATCCGCCGGTCGGCAAAATCGTTTGCAAGAGGCTTGCCAGTGAATGTTCGCCCAATTGGCCGCGAAGTTTGGGGGCGGTGAGAATATGCTGCAAACTTCGCACATCAGCACTCAGCTGCAAAAGACGTTCACTGTCGCTTTTGAGTTTGCCAATCTGCTCCTTCAGTTCGCCCAACGTACGGCCGCTGTCAGTCAGATAGCGATTGATGTGTTCCTGGCCGCTGCTGAGCCTGCTGTCGAGTGTTTGGGTCAGCACATCCTGCCGGCTGCGGACCTGCTCAAGTTGTGCGGCAAGCTGTGCGACCGTAGC
>JAAYQH010000512.1 GCA_012519365.1 Planctomycetota bacterium
CCCGCCAGTTCGATATGCTCCATGACCGTCGGGACAAAGGCATCGGTTCCGTCGGCGATGGCGTCGGCCTCGGCCTCGATGGCATTGCTCAAAAAGCGGTCGATCAAAATCGGCCGTTCCGGCGTAACCTCTGTGGCCGCGGCAATATAGTGCCGCAGCATCTGTTCATCATAGACGATCTCCATGCCCCGACCGCCCAGCACGTACGACGGTCGCACCATCAGCGGGTAACCAATCTTCGCGGCGATCTCGAGGGCCTCTTCAGGCGTGCTGGCCATGCCGGACTCGGCCATTGGAATACCCAGCCGTTCCATCATCACACGGAACCGGTCGCGATCTTCCGCCAGATCGATCGCATCGGTGGAGGTGCCCAGGATCCTCACACCGGCCTCTTCCAGTTGTTTGGCGATGTTCAGCGGAGTTTGGCCGCCGAATTGTACAATCGCCCCGAGAGGCTTTTCCTTTTCATAAATGCTCAACACATCCTCCACCGTCAGCGGCTCAAAGTACAACTTGTCCGACGTGTCGTAATCGGTCGAAACGGTTTCGGGATTGCAGTTGACCATAATGGTCTCGTACCCCAGATCCCGCAGGGCAAAGGCGGTGTGCACACAGCAATAATCGAATTCGATGCCCTGGCCGATACGGTTCGGGCCGCCGCCAAGCACCATAATCTTTTTGGGGTTGCCGCTGACCGGTACGCGATCAGGCGCGTTGTAGGTCGAATAGTAATAGGCCGCGTTTTCCACACCGCTGACCGGCACCGCGTCCCACGCCTCGATGACCCCCAACCCCGTGCGCTGGGCGCGAATCGCCTCTTCGGTGGTGCCCAGCAATTTGGCCAGATACCGGTCGGCAAAGCCGTCCTGTTTGGCCTGTTTGAGCAGGTTGTCGGGCAGCGGCTTGCCCTTATACTTGAGTATCTTTTCTTCCAGCGCAACCAATTCGGCCATTTGTTCAATAAACCACCGCTTGACACTGGTTTTCTCGTAAAGCTGCTCGATGGTCGCGCCTTTGCGAAGGGCCTCATACATCAGAAAATACCGCTCGCTGGACGGCGTGGTCAGCCGCTGCAGCAATTCCTCAAGGGACAAGCGGTTGAAGTTTTTGGCAAAGCCCAGTCCGTAGCGTCCCGTTTCCAACGAGCGAATCGCCTTTTGGAAGGCTTCCTTGTAATTTTTTCCGATGCTCATCACCTCGCCGACCGCCCGCATTTGGGTGCCGAGATGGTCTTGGACGCCTTTGAACTTCTCAAACGCCCAGCGAGCGAATTTAACCACCACATAATCACCGCTGGGAGTATATTTATCGAGTGTTCCTTCGCGCCAATAGGGGATCTCATCAAGGGTAAGTCCGGCCGCCAGCATCGCCGAAATCAGCGCGATCGGGAAGCCCGTCGCCTTGGAGGCCAGGGCCGATGAACGTGAGGTCCGCGGGTTGATTTCAATGACGACCACGCGATCGCTGACCGGATCATGGGCAAATTGCACGTTGGTGCCGCCGATGACGCCGATGCCGTCTACAATATCATAGGCGAACTTTTGGAGCCGCTTCTGGATATCCTCGCTGATGGTCAGCATCGGAGCGGTACAGAACGAATCGCCGGTATGCACACCCATCGGATCGACGTTTTCGATAAAGCAGACCGTAATTTTTTGTCCTTTGGCGTCCCGCACAACCTCCAGTTCCAACTCTTCCCAACCCAGCACCGATTCTTCGATGAGCACCTGGCCGATCATACTTGCGGCCAGGCCGCGTGCCACCACGACACGCAGCTCGTCCACATTGTAAACCAGCCCGCTTCCGGTACCACCCATGGTATAGGCCGGACGCACCACCACCGGAAAGCCCAACTCCATCGCAATCGTTTGAGCCTCTTCAACGGTGTAGGCCGGATGGCTTCGAGGCACTTCCACCCCCAGTTGACTCATTGTTTTTTTGAACTGAATGCGATCCTCGCCGCGTTCAATCGCGTCCAGCTGAACGCCGATAACTTTCACACCGTATTTATCCAGCACGCCTGCCTTGTTCAACTCCGAGGCAAGATTCAGGCCCGTCTGGCCGCCCAGATTCGGCAGCAGCGCATCGGGGCGTTCTTTGGCGATAATTTTGGTCAAAGACGGGACATTTAACGGTTCGATATAGGTCTGGTCAGCCATCCCCGGGTCGGTCATAATCGTAGCCGGGTTGGAATTGACAAGAACAATCTCATAGCCCAGTTTGCGCAGCGCTTTGCAGGCCTGCGTACCCGAATAGTCAAACTCGCACGCCTGGCCGATGATGATAGGACCGGACCCTATGATTAAAACCTTGTGAATGTCATCCCGTTTGGGCATACCGCATTCTCCTGTTCAGATTGTATTTTCAGTATTGATAATGCAGAAAATAAGCGTTTCTTATGAGGTTACACGTCGTTTAATTAGAAAAGAAAAACAACGGAAAGTCAACTTTAATTCTGAACGCCGTTTGACAAAATACCAACCCAATACGCAAAGCGTACTGAGCCGCCTTATCGGCCGGAGAAAACAAAACGGAGAAAATAAAACGAATAAAAAACTTTTTTTTGTGAATCTCCCTTTACATTCTGCCGTATCTATTTTAAGATGTTACTATGTCCAGAAACAAAAAAAGAATCGGTACCTCTTATATCAAGGAAATATGCGCCGTGCTGTGCCGCATTGAGCAGCCCGAACAAATGCAGCGTTTTCTGGCAGAAATTTTAACACCTGCCGAGCAAAATGACCTGGCCCTGCGGTGGGAATTAATGAGACGATTGGCCAAGGGGGTACCCCAGCGTCAAATCGCCGAGCAACTGGGCGTCAGCTTGTGCAAGATTACGCGGGGCGCCAAAATACTGAAACAAAACGACTCAGTCAGCAAACAATTTTTATGTCCGGGAGACTTCAATGAACCGAAAAATTTTACTGGATGAAAAAGACATTCCCCGCCAATGGTATAACTTGGTCACAGATTTACCGAATCCGCCGCTGGCCCCGCTGGGGCCGGACGGCAAACCGATCCGGCCGGAACAGCTGGCCCCGGTGTTTCCGATGAATATCATCGAGCAGGAAGTGAGCACGGAACGCTGGATTGACATCCCGGAAGAAGTGCTCGATATTCTCTATCAGTGGCGTCCCGCCCCGCTGCGGCGGGCGGTGTTTCTGGAGCGTTATTTGGACACCCCTGCCAAAATTTATTACAAAGATGAAAGCGTCAGTCCTCCCGGCAGCCACAAGCCCAACACGGCTGTTCCGCAAGCGTGGTATAATAAACAGTTCGGCATCAAGCGGCTGACCACAGAGACCGGTGCAGGCCAATGGGGTTCGGCGCTATCATTCGCCTGCTCCCTGATTGGGCTGGAATGCAAGGTCTTTATGGTGCGGATCAGTTTCGACCAAAAGCCATTCCGCAAACTGATGATGCAGGTCTGGGGCGGCAATTGTGTCGCCAGCCCGAGCATGGAGACCCAAAGCGGCCGGGCAATGCTGGAAAAAGACCCCGACACGCCGGGCAGCCTGGGCATCGCCATCTCCGAGGCGGTCGAGCAGGCGGTCACCGATCCAGAAGGCAAGACCCGCTACTCACTGGGCAGCGTGTTGAATCATGTGATGCTGCATCAGACCATCATCGGGCTGGAGGCCAAGGCACAACTCAAAAGCATCGGCGAAAAGACCCCGGATGTCGTGATTGGCTGTGCCGGCGGCGGCAGCAACTTTGCCGGACTGGCCTTCCCGTTTACCGCGGATAAAATCAACGGGGCAAACATCGATATTATCCCCGTTGAGCCAACCGCCTGTCCGACGCTGACGCGGGCACCCTTTGCTTATGATTACGGCGATACCGCCTGTCTGACGCCGCTTTTGGCGATGTTCAGTCTGGGGCATGATTTTGTACCGCCGCCGATTCACGCCGGCGGGCTTCGATACCACGGTATGTCGCCGCTGGTCAGCCAGTGCTGCATCGAGGGTCTGCATACGCCGCGAGCGATTGATCAGATCGAATGTTACGAGGCAGCGCTGACCTGGGCACGCACCGAAGGGTTTATCTGTGCACCCGAAACCAGCCATGCGATAGCCGCAACCATCCAAGAAGCGAAAAAGGCCAAGGAAGAAGGCAAGGAAAAAGTGATCCTGTTCTGCTACAGCGGCCATGGCCTGATGGACTTGTCCGGCTATGACGCCTTTATGTCTGGTAAACTGTCGGCCTACAGTCTGCCCGACGAAATGCTCGAAAAGACCGAGGCTTGTCTGAAAAGTCATCCGCCGGCTGAGCCGCGTAAGACCGGAAAATGGTAATGACACGTCAGGATCGCCCGAATAGGGTCACCGGTCAGGCCGTTTAGCAATCGAAACGTCGAGAAGAAACTTCCCGCCCGCACAACTGTGCGGGCTTTTTTGTGCGCCGTTGTGAAAAAATGCATTTTCGGGGTTGATTTTGGCCAAACTTCTGGTATAGTCAAGGTTTCCAAGCGGGTCGGTGCCCGAGTGGCTAAAGGGGATGGACTGTAAATCCATTGGCGAGAGCCTACGCTGGTTCGAATCCAGCCCGGCCCACTGAGTGTAAATTGCCTGCGTTTCGTAAAGATGCGCAGGCAATGTCTTTTTGCGGGGCATTTCTTTTAGGTGTTCGCTTAAGATAGTGTGCATTCGTGCCTCATCACATAGTCCCAGAACTGTTGCCAACGGCCTGTTGTCAACTTCAATGTCCGCAAGGCAAGCACACAACTGGCACCCTCCTCTTTCCATCGTGATCCAGAAATACACATTCGCTGTTTTGTACTGGTTCAGCGTGAACTGGACAAATCCACGTTCCAGATCTTTAAATCCGGCAAACTCTTTGCCGTTATCAAATGTCATGGTCCTGATTTTTTCCGGCGGTAGGTTCTTCATCACCGTCAGCGTCGCCTGGGGGACCGAGTCGGCCGATTTATCCGATACCTTCACCGCCACCGTATAGCGTGACTTGCGGTCCACAGGGGGGGCGATCAACCCGCTGCCTTTACGCCCCTCCACGGTATCGCCTTCCCAGTCGCCGATCTGCTGCCGCTGGTTGGCCACCTTCGGCCGCTGATCTGCTCAGGAAAATTTAAGGGGTCGGAAAATTTAAGGGGTCAGACACCTTTTTGGGGTTATTGGTTTTTGTTTTGCACATTTTAATCTGAAGCGTAACGCTTTGGGTTAAGGTTCAGCCCGCTTTTCGGGCTGGGATTTATCGCTTTGGGCATCCAAGCAGAAGACCGATCAGGAACGCCGGACAGCCACA